>JACRMS010000032.1 GCA_016214845.1 Nitrospirota bacterium
CACTGACGTGGACGCTGACCATGACGGGTTCCCGATATGCGTTTTACCGGGATACGCGGCGGGCGATTGTAATGATGCCAATCCAAACATAAACCCCGGCAAAAGGGAAGGGCATTTCGGAGACCCTACATGCAGCGACGGCATGGACAATGACTGTGATAAAAAGGCAGATGCGGTAGACTCTGATTGCGCTCAACCTTCGTGCACTACAAAGACAAGCCCCAATGACGGCGTGCATACGTTTAACCTGTTGAATGGGGACGGGTCAACCAATAAAACATCCTGCAACTGGTGTCACTTTGATGATTCAGGCGTCATTGACCAGAGAAGGTCCTGTCAGAGGTGCCACGCTGACCCTGCGGATACATCCGATCCTTTAAACGGAGTTTTGAAGGCGCAGTATCCGGCAAATCCTCCATATGGATTCGGCACGGCAAAGAATGTAAAGATGCACTCATCGTCCGTAGCCGGGACAAAGTACGGCGGCTGGACAATGGATTGTTTAACCTGCCATAACCCGCATCAGCAGGAGCAGAACGCAAGGTACGGGACTACCTACGGCAAATACATAAAAGAGTATGTCTGCTATACGAATAATGCAACAGGCGGCAACTTCGCTGAGTTAATACAATTCGCTGCAAACTCAGGCGCGGGTTCTTTTGCAGACGGAGCGCCTTACAATGAAAATATCTGCGAGATGTGCCACACACAGACAAACCATCACAGGAATGACGGCTCAGCCCCCGGCGATCTGGATACAGGCAATAACTACGTCGGACATTACGACGGGCAAAAATGTACAGACTGCCACGTGCATTCCGAGGGATTTAAATTTGCGCCCCCGGCGATTGACAACGGCTATGTAGGCTCGTCAGTCTGCGGGGCATGTCATACAGCACAAAAAGCAGACTTCGACAAGTCGGGCCATTCCTACAAATACAGGGCGACCGGCGGCGCTGAGCCGACTGATCCGATCTCTGTGCTTTTTACCAGCAATCCGGGCAATACTATCGCCTCTGTTGCAGCTCTCAATTATGATGCTTCATTGTGCGTTGACGTCAGTCCGGTTGATGGCAAGTGTGATGTCGGTTCTCCGGCCATCGATGCTGACAGCGATGGAAAGCTTGACTGGGCCGCGGTCAACTATATGGTTGGCGGCTATGGCTGGAAGGCAAGATGGGGAATCTTGGACGCCTCCGGCAATGATAAGACCGGTCTCGTGTGGTCAGCCGCTTCCATCGTAGGCGGTTATGGCGCGCAGTATAACGAGTTGGCTGTAGGCCCAAACGATCCGCTCAGCAAGAGAGGTGACTGGTCCACGTACGGCTCAGCGAGCGGCCAGGGCAAGAAATACAACTGTGCAGTTTGCCATAACACAAACGGCACGAACGGCACTGCCGGTGAGTGTTATACGCCGCTTGGCAGCGGCCGGACAGAACCATGGGCCAAGAACCCGTCATTGAGCCCTGCGGCCAATGGCGGCTACTGGAGCGAATGGACATTTGACGGAGTTCAGTGTGAAGCATGTCATGGCCCTGGTGAGACACATGTAACTGCACCATCAGCTTTAAATATCTCCAAGAACACTTCACTTACCTCATGCGGTCAGTGCCATACCAGAAATAAGGCCGACGAGGAATGCTTTGGAATCGAGGTCACCGGCGGCGCGCTTACAGGTGGAACTGCCGACGGGTTCATCAAGCACCATGAGCAGTATAATGAATTGGTCGGATATGAGGAAGCCGGAGCAGGCAAAGGAGTACATGCAGGTCTGTCCTGTGTAACATGCCACGATCCTCATAAACGTGCCCACAAGGTGCCTGACAATGTTGCAACAGCCCTCGGCATCACTGATAATAATTTATCCGCAAAGGAACGCGGCGCGGTAGCTGACTGCGCTGCATGCCACGAGGCACAGAAGTACGCCGCTGGCGGAGCCGTCAGCAGCGCGGCAGTTGCGGCACACAACGCCAAAGGCATAGACTGCATAGACTGCCATATGGCGGAAGCAACAAAGTCAGGGACAGGCATCAAAGGCACATGGGGCAAGAAGGGTGACGACAAAACCCACATTTTCAAGATCAACCCCGATGCTGCAGCAGCAACGGTCGGCATGAGGACCAATGCAAACGGCAAGACGATTGCTGAAAATTATCTTTCCCTTGACTACGTATGCGGCAGATGCCATGACAGCGGAATATTCGAGGGCGGTTACGGATATGCGGCAGGGGCAACACTTCCCGGCGGCATCACAGACAAGGTCTCAGCTTCTTTTGTAGCGAGTAATTACCACAACGTCACAGGTATCGACGGTGGGTACATAGGCTCAAATGCCTGCGCCGGCTGTCATACCTCACATTACAACGACTTTGCGCAGTCAGGACATCCTTACAAATTCAGGGCAACAGCAGGCGCTACGCCGACCGCGTATACAGATCCTCTTTCAGCGCTGCTTTCAGCCAATATGCCGAGCATTTTGGGCACTCCGTCTCTTAATGATGATGCAAGCGTTCCTGATTTCCAGGTCGATCTTAATGGAGACGGAAAACTTGATTGGTCATCGGTGCAGTTTGTAATCGGCGGTTACGGATGGAAGGCAAGATGGGGAATACTGGACACTTCCGGCAATGACAAGACCGGCTTTGTCTGGTCAAGTGCGGGGAAAATGGCACAGTTTAACATGCTTGCCGCTGACCCGGCCCTTGATCCGTTGAACAGGAGGGATGACTGGTCCTCTTATGGCTCCGCCACCGGCCAGTCCAAGAAGTATGAGTGCGCTATCTGCCACAATACAAACGGCATGGTGTTCACAGCCGGGTACAGTTGCTATTCCGATCCGTCTGCGAATACGCGCACACAGCCCTGGGCCTCACTTACCGGGATGGACCCTCTTGTGAACCACGGAGGGTTCAACAGCCAGTGGACTTTTGACGGCGTTCAGTGCGAGGCCTGTCACGGTCCCGCAGCAAGCCATGCGAAGAATCCATCGGCAGTTTTGCCGGTTGTTGCCACCTCCAAAGACGCCTGTGGACGGTGCCATATCAGAGCTGAAAATACATCAGGCGTAAGCGCAGAATGCGGCGGAGATTCAAATCCCGCCATCCTCGCCAACGGCGCAAAGATAACCGGCGACTACATCAACCACCATGAGCAGTATAACGAGCTTGTCGGGCTTAATGACGGCGTGCACAGGGACCTGAATTGTGTAAGCTGCCATAATCCTCATAAGCGTTCACACAAAGTGACGGACGCGATTGCGGCGGCGCTTGGAATTACCGACAACGCCTTTTCGGCGGAGGAAAGGGGCGCTGTTGTCTCTTGTGAAAGCTGCCATCAACCCGGCACACCTGGTGCGGCAGGGGGAGGCGCTGATTTTAAAGTATCAGCTCTCAGTTATCATGTAAGCGCCATCAAGTGCGCTGACTGCCACATGGCGGAAGCTACAAAGTCCGCGACTAACGAATCGCCTGACGGGGCGTGGGGCAGGAAGGGAGATGTGAAGACTCACATCGTCAAAATCGATCCGGCAGCCGTAACTATCACCAGATCAAATGGATTCACGAACGTGGCGACTAACGCCATCTCCGTTAAGTACGCCTGCGGCAAGTGCCATGACTCTTCAATGAGCAGCTACATCGGCATACCGCTTACAGAGGACCAGGCCAAAGCTGCGGCAACGGGCATACACCCGTAGAAGAAAGTAATGAAAATTAGCGGCTGAATGCCGCGACAGAAAAACACAGCAGTGGATATCCGTTAACAGGAATTCACTGCTGTGCTATTTTTTCCGCAAGCAGTCCGCCGGAGGATGCAGGTTACAATGCTTTTGTAATAAAACTCATGAAGGAGCTGACATCCTCAAGCGAATCAAAGACAATGTCCGCGCCGGTCTTCAGCAGTTCTTCTTTTGAATAAGGCCCTGTTGCCACGGCAATGCAGTGCGCCCCGTGGATCTTGGCGCATCTGACGTCCCTCGGCGTATCTCCAACGACAATGCATTCACGCGGAGTAAATTCAAATCCCATTCTGGAAAATTTCTCAATTGCGATGGGCAAAAGCCTGTCCCTGTCTTCATCATCACTGCCGAACGCGCCGTCAGGGAAATATTCATTCAGCCCGAAAGGATGAAGCTTTATCCTCGCCCCTCCTTCGAGATTGCCGGTGAGCAGGCCGAGAGGCATTTCCATCGCTCTCAACAGATCGAGTGTTTCTTTTATCCCGGGTTTTATTTTCTTCATCGGGTTGTTGATCTCGATCTGAAGAAAGCGAAGATACGTTTCCTGCATCCTCTTCACATTGCCGTCCATGGAAAAGCCGTGAGTGCCGAGGCCTTCTTTTATTATCTGAATATCGGTTTTCCCGGCCATCGTTATATTTTTAAAAGCGCCCTCAATATTGAATAGCGCGTGAAACGCCATGTTCAGCGATCTCGTGCCGGCCCCTCCCGCGGTTATCAAAGTCCCGTCGATGTCAAAGAGGACCAGTTTTTTCATTTCGTCATTCATGGTTTTTATTATAAACAATTAACAGGACGAATTTTCAGAAGTACTCCCCTCAGAAATAGTCATAATTGTTTAATACGTGCAGAAAAATTTCTGCAGCAGTTTGTTTTGTCACAAAAAAGTCACCCCAGCGCAATTAAAGCACTTGAAAAAATCTGCCCGTATGCGTTAGAGTACCTGCGCACAAAATATTCCTCTTTCGGGGGTGAGAATGATAGATTACTTGATACCCAAAAAGATCTTCTTCACAAAAGGCGTCGGAATCCACAAGGACAAACTTGCATCCTTTGAGCTTGCCCTCAGGCAGGCGGGTATAGAAAAATGTAATCTTGTCTACGTCTCAAGCATCTTCCCTCCTAACTGCAAGATCATAAGCAAAGATAAAGGCCTGAAGGAGATCAAGCCCGGTCAGATAACTTTCTGCGTAATGGCGCGAAACGAGACGAATGAGGCCAACAGGCTGGTCTCCGCCGCGATAGGACTGGCTGTGCCCTCGGACAGGAAAAATTACGGTTATATATCCGAGCACCATACATTCGGTGAGACCGCGAAGAAATCCGGTGAATACGCCGAAGACCTCGCGGCAACAATGCTTGCAACAACCCTCGGCATTCCATTCGATTCCGACCTGGCGTGGGACGCGAGAAAGCAGGTTTACAAGGCAAGCAGATACATCTTCAAATCCACACACATCTGCCAGTCTACAGAGGGCCACAAGGACGGACTGTGGACTACGGCGATTGCCGCGGCAGTAATGCTTCTGGAAGAGTAATTGAAAAGTTCTGTACCTTACAATTACGGCGGCCTGCCTCCGAAATACTCTTCGTATAAAAATTCAAACATAATCATCCTGCCTGTTCCCTTTGATAAAACCAGTTCATGGATCAAAGGCTCTGACAAAGGCCCGCGCGCGATCATCAACGCCTCCCGTAATATGGAGCTCTATGATATCGAGACCGGCTCCGAGATTTATAAAAAAGGCATCCACACGGCAAAGGCGGTCAATGCCCCAACTGCGCGCGCATTAGCGGACAAGGTCAGGAAAAGGACCGGCGCATTATTAGCGGACAAAAAATTCGTCGTAGTTGTTGGAGGAGAACACTCTGTGTCTTTGGGAACCATTCAGGCCCACGCGGAGGCTTTTAAAAATATCAGCATCCTCCATCTTGACGCCCACTCCGACATGAGGGATTCATACGAAGGCGATAAATTCAGCCACGCCTGCATCATGGCGAGGGCAAAGGAAGTCACAGAGAACATAGTCTCCGTCGGAATAAGGAGCAGCGATTCATCGGAGTTGAAGAATATCAACAGGCAGAACACATTCTACGCGTCAGACATCCGCGGGTCAAAAGACTGGATTAAACAGATTGTGAAAAAGTTGTCTGAAAACGTCTACGTCTCCATTGACCTTGACGTGTTCGACCCTTCAATAATGCCTTCTACAGGCACGCCTGAACCCGGCGGACCGGGCTGGTATGAAGTGCTGGACCTGATGGAGAGCGTTATGAAAAACAAAAACGTCGTGGGCCTCGATGTCGTTGAATTCTGCCCGTCAAAAAACAACCTTGCCCCGGACTTCCTCGCGGCAAAGTTGATTTACAAACTACTGAGTTTTAAGTTCGCTTAAACAGTGTTTGTCCATAAACTCAAACTTTGAACTGTCTGTCATTCCCGTGCCTAAAGCACCTACTGTTGGCAGTCTGTTGAGCGGGAATCCAGTATCTTTAAATAAGTTCTGGATGCCCGATTACTAACTTCGGGCATGACGAAAATAAAAAAAGTCAGTTTATGAAAAAACTCTTATGCCTACTCTTCTTCGACCGGCAGGTTGTTTGCGACCCACTCATCTATCCCGCCTTCGTAGACCTTCACGTTTTTGACGTTAAGTAATTTCAAACCGAGGGCGACTTTTTTTGAGGCGACACAGTCTTTGTGCTTGCAGTAAATTATGATCTCATCATGCGGGATTAATTCTTTTCTTCTGTCTATCACATCAGGATACGGAATAGTCTTTGCGCCTTTTATCCTGAACTTGTTCCCGTCGTACTTGCCTACAGTATCTACGAGAATGAATTTGGCGTTATCATTTATACGCTTCAGGAGCTCTTCCTTGCTGATGCACTCCAAAGACAAAGTAATCTCTTTCAGGTATGACATACCTTTTCCCTCCCTTTAATACATGCCCTTTAAATTCGGAGCAAGTGTGGTGAAAAAACATATTGAGCGATTCCTTTGCTGCTTGCGCCTTATATTAAGAAGATTCCAGACAAGTGGAATGACATGTTGGGGTAGAGTTTCATTTAAAAAAAATCTATCGCATTCAAGATGTTTTTGAACCATGCTTGCTCCGAATTTAATTTCAAATTAAAACTCTATCCCCTTTCGCGCCTTTAAACCGTTGACGGCAGGATGTTTAATCATTCGCATCTCAGTCACGTAGTCGGCAATCTCTATCAATTCTTTCGGCGCCCCTCTGCCGGTAAAGACAAGCTCAAGTCCCCTGGGCTGCTCCTCTGTAAGTTTGTAAATGTCTTCGGTGTCCGCGTACCTGTCTCGAAAAAGGTTATTGAATTCATCCAGAATAATCAGATCGTATTCTCCGCTTTTGATCTGCTCTCCTGTGAAAGCCAGGGCTTCCTGGATATGCCGTTTAAGTTCAGAGCGCTTGACTGTCGGGTCAAAAAGCGGGGTTGTCTGGCCTTTGAATTTTACTACCTTAATACCGCTCTTTTTGGCTATCGCCCTCTCGCCGGCATCCTTTGTCCTGCTCTTGAGAAACTGCAGTATCAGGACTTTTTTGCCATGACCGGCGGCCCTGATGGCAAGACCGAAAGCGGCGGTGGTTTTACCCTTGCCGTCACCGGTATATACATGTATCAAACCTTTGGACATAGTTAAATCAAGTGCTATGGTAACCGCTGTTGAACGCTGTCTATATCAGCCGGATTACACCAGGAATTGGCGACGAAGTATTGTATCCGGCTTTTGATATTTAATTCAAGAAGGCTGGTTGGCCCGGTTAATTAATATATTAGTACCGTTTGCCGACAATTGTGATAAAATACTTACATAAGCATAACTCATTGGCAGAGTAAGCAAAGACAAACACTCATCTATTTATCAATTATATGATTAACGTCATATATCATTTCCTGAAAAAGTCATATCTTGAAAAACAATCTCTAACCGAAAAATACCTTCTATATTTTTATTGATTGACACTAAAAAAAGGAGGCTCTTATGACATCGCGGGAAGCAATCATCAAGGCGCTTGAGGGGGGCAAAGCCGAACGTGTCCCGGTGACCCTCTTCGGCGGAGGGATGTGGAGTATCAAGGAATATAGCACCACCTTTAAGGACTTGTCCCTGGACCCGGAAAAAATGACGGACATGCTGGTTAAAATGTCCGGCAAACTGCTCTGTGACGTTGTTTACGCAGGTTCAGGCTACAACAATTTTCATGCGGCAGCTTTCGGAGGCGGAATAAAATTCAGGGAAGTCGGCGCGCCCGACCTTGAGGCCCACATCATTTCAACAGAAGAAGACCTCCGGAAGATGGATTTATCAAAGTTAGATTCAAATGAAGTGATCAATGCGGTCAAGCAGGCCCTGAGATCAACCAGATCAAAGATCGGCGATGAGTATCTCATAACTATGACTGCATGGGGCCCGTATACCCTCGGCGCGCGGCTGGTAGGAGAAGAAACTATGATGAAGGCCACCTTCAAGAAGCCCGACTTTGTTCACAAGGTTGTGGACTTTGCCACTGACCTGCTGATCCATCTCTATGAACCGGTTGTATCGGACGGGACCCTTGAGTTGATAAGCATTGCTGATCCAACCGCATCCGGTGATCTGATATCGAAAAAACAGTTTGAGAAATTTGCCCTCCCGTATCTGAAGAAATTTACGGACTGGACGCGTTCTAAAAATGTTTATACCCTCGTTCACATCTGCGGCAATACCACTGACAGGCTGGACCTCTTCCCTCTTTCCGGGGCAAGTTGTATAAGCCTCGACCACAAGACGGACATAGCAAAGGCGAAGGAAATTTTGCATGGTAAAATGTGTTTTGCGGGCAATGTGGACCCCGTGAAGATAATGCTTCAGGGTACTGTCCAGGAGGTGGAAGACGCCTGCAAACAGGTGATCCGGACAGCCGGAACGGAAGGCGGTTTTATTCTCATGCCTGGCTGCGATATCCCGCCGACCGTGCCGTATGAAAATATTCAGAAGTTCATCCAGGTCGCAAGGGAATGGAAACTCTAAGGAGAAGGAGGTGAGAGAGAACTTTATTCAGATCGAGGCATCAGGATTAACATACGTAAACCTTAAAAGCCCGGAGAGCTGAACGGGCAGGAGGATGCAACAATGGCAGACAAGAAAATGACTGTCGAGGAAGTAAATGCGTACATGAAGGAAAAGTGCGGCTTTGTGCCCAGGATGTTCCAGATAATTAACACGGTCACCCCCGACCCAGGGAGGACCTTTGCTGATTTTTACGCCAGCATCTTCGGAGACGGGGCGCTGTCGAGGAAGGTCAAGGAACTCATGTTCATGGCCGGAGGCGTCGGCTACTGCTCCCCGAGATGCATAATCCATGTGATCCCCGCGATCAATGCAGGGGCGACCACAGGTGAGATATTCGAGGCAGCTTCCGTAGGAATGATACTCGCTGGTTTTGTGCCCGGCGGGCCCGGTATCCCATACGCTTTTGAATATGCCCTGAAATGTCTCGATATAGAAGCAAAGTACAGAAAGGGAGAGGCGTGGGAGTATTTGCCGCAGCCGAAGTTCGACCACGGCGTATTTTAAGAAAACAGATTCTGTAGGGGCAGGTTTTAAACCTGCCCCTACGGTAGGCACAGGAGCTTTATGTTTGTATTTTCGAGAGAGCAAAAAATATTCAACATCAGCGGCCTGAAAATAGGCGGCCAGCCTGGTGAAAATCCCCCCCTGCTGATAGCCTCCATGTTTCATAACAAGGACCGTCTGCTTAAAGACAGAAAAGGCAGCTTCGACCGCGAAAGGGCAAAAGAACTTATTAAGAAACAGGAAGACCTTTCATCGTCAACAGGGGTCCCTTCAATGGTTGCCATGGTAGCGAACACGCCTGAAGAGGCGCAGGTCTATATAGATTTCTATCTTGAGACAACGAATATGCCTTTTGGAATTGATATGTGGATGGCTGACAAAAGGGCAAAGGCAACTGAATATGTCGCAAAGCTGGGCGTTCAGGACAAATTCCTCTACAACAGCATCACCCCCTGGGACAAGGATATTAAAGGTCAGGTATCAAGATTAAAAGATTTGGGAATTAAAAATGTAGTCGTACAGGCATTTGATGATAAAGACCAGTCACCCGCGGGAAGGCTGAAATCGCTTGAAAACATCCTGTCGCAGGGGGCTGACAGTTTTGATACTGTCATAGTAGATACTTCCGTGATGAATCTTCCGGCCACTTCATTTTCATTGATAGCAAACAAAATTATAAAAGAAAAAACCGGCCTTCCCTGCGGAGGCGCGTATTCAAACGGCACTCACATGTGGCAGGCCGCAAGAGATGCTTGGGGGCTTGATGGCTTCAAGGCAATGGACGCGGTCGCGCAGGGCATGGCATCAGTGCTCTGGAGTGACTTCAACTTTTACGGCCCTATTGTTACCGCGCCGAGGATATTCCCTGCCGTGGCAACCGCCCACGTCCTGCTTTCAACCCTTGTATATGATGAGACAAAAACTTTTCCAGAAAATAATTCCTTGCCAATCAGAAAATATTTTTCCGACTTTATTGAAAAGGTCATTTCCGGGCAGGCGAGGAAATGATGACAGAAAGGAGCATCAATGGCAGCAAATGAGATGAAACCGAGAGAGAGGGTGCTGAAACTGTTCAATGGAGAAAAAGTTGACAGGCCCCCGTGCTTCAGCGGCATGGGGAATGTCACTGTGGAGGGGCTGAAGAAGTCCGGCTATAAATTCGCCGCCCTGCATTCCGACGCAAAGATGTTAGCTGACGCCGCCGCATCCACGTATAAACTGTTCGGGTTTGAATGCGGGGTCGTCCCCTTTGACCTCTGCGTTGAAGCGGAGGCGCTTGGCTGCGAGATAAATGTATACGCGCATCTTGACGATATCGTCTATCCAACGATCAAAAAGAAGCTCATCCATAATGAAGATGAAATGGATATCAAGGTCCCACCGGACCTTGTGAACAGGGGAAGGGTCCCTCTGATGAAAGAGGCGATAGGCCTGATCAAAAAAGACATAGGCAGTGAGGTCGCCATAGGCACATATGTCCTTGGGCCGTTTACTCTTGCCGGACAGATCATGGAGCTGAACGATCTGCTGAAGCTGTCTTTCAAAAAGCCGGACAAGGTCGGGAAATTGCTCGACCTCATGGCCGATGCCGTAATCATGATCGCTAAAGAATATGAGAAGACCGGGATAGATTATATTACCGTAAGAGAGATGGGGGCAACTTCCGACGTGCTGAGCCCGAGAGTGTTTAAAAATCTTATCCTCCCCTACCTCAAAAAAATATTTGCCGGGCTGAGCGTAAACAGCGTGCTCCACATTTGCGGGAAGACAAATGACATCGCCGTCTTTATGGTTGAGTCAGGCGCAAAGGCCATCAGTGTAGACCAGAAAAACGATGTCGCGGAAACGCGGAAAAAGATAGGCGCTGAGGCCCTGCTGTTTGGAAATTATGATCCCTACAATGTCCTCGTGTCAGGGACACCTGAACTGGTCAAGGAAACGATAAGAAAGTGCATTGACAACGGCGTCAGCGCTGTATGGCCCGGATGCGATATATGGCCGACTGTCCAGCCTGAAAATATTAAAGCCATGATGGATGAGGTAAAAAAATAGAGGAGGAAAAATTATGGCCACAGAAGAAAAGAGGAAGGAGATCCTGGAAAAGCTGAAGAATGCCGTGATCCAGTATGACGAAGACACGGCAAAAGAGGGCGCGCAGGAAGCGCTTGATAATGAGCTGGACGCAAACGACGCCATATTCAACGGGCTTGTAAGCGGCATGCAGGAAGTGGGAAAACTGTTTGAGGCCCAGGAGTATTTTGTGCCGGAACTGCTCATGTGCGCAGATGCGCTTTACGCTGGGCTGGACATTTTAAAACCGCACGTGAAAAAGATGGACCTCGGCGTAAAGGGCTCCGTTGTCATCGGCACTGTGGAAGGGGATGTTCATGATATCGGGAAGAACATCGTGAAGATGATGTTTGATGTGGCCGGCTTCAACGTATATGACCTCGGCAGGGACGTCCCACTTGATAAATTCGTGGAAGAACAGATCCGGACGGACTCCGACCTTGTGTGCCTCTCGGCAATGATGACCACAACTATGGTCGGCATGAAAAAAGTAATCGACAATCTGAGGGCGAAAAACCCCAACGTAAAGATCATGATCGGCGGCGCGCCTGTGTCGCAGGACATAGCGGACAAATGGGGCGCGGACGGTTACGCTAAAGACGCGACCAATGCGCTCAAGGACGCGATCAATATGATCAGCTCATTGAAGAAATTGAAAGAGGAAGCGGAAGAGAAGAAACGTTGATCCATGAAGCGCTGAGAAATGAACTCATAAACGCAGGCGCCGATATAGTAGGTTTTTCAGATTTAAAGGGAATACCAAAAGGCGATATCTCGCATCTGCAAAATGGTATTTCAATCGCGGTGATTAAAAATTTAAACCAGGGCACCATCAGCCTGCTGACAAGGCTCCAGAAAAAGGCCGCCATGATCTTAAAAAAGGAAGGCTACAAATATTTCTCCATCCCGCCCGACTCTGACAGGGTAAAAGGCTCGTTCATATCAAAGCTCTATCCCCTCTTTACGCACAAGATCGCCGCGACATCCGCGGGGCTTGGCTGGATAGGCAGGAACGGGCTCCTTATAAATCCCGATCACGGCCCACGCCTCTCTCTTGCAACTGTCCTTACGGATGCCCCGCTTCAGGCAGGCGCGCCGGTTGAATTCAGCCGCTGCGGAGAGTGTACCCTGTGCGTGGATTTTTGCCCGTCCAAGGCGATAACAGGAAGTGACTGGTCAAGGAGCAAGCCCTTTGTCGAGCTTGTCATATTAGATAATTGCCGCTCACATAAAAAGAAGAGCCGGGCGGTAACAGATAAACCCAATTGCGGATTATGCATAAACATATGTCCGTATGGGAGGAAGAATGCTAAAAAACATTAAGGCGTCATTCCCGCAGTTATTAAGCGGGAATCCAGTTTTCAGAAGTACCTGGATCCCGTTTTCACGGGAATGACGAACATAGTGACTTTATAATAGAAAGAGGCTCACGTGAAAAAATACAGGGTCATATTTCAGCCCTCCGGCAGGAGGGGAGAAGTGGAGGAGGGAAAGACCCTCCTTGAATCCGCGCAGCTGCTCGGAGTTGATATCGAAGGGCTTTGCGGCAGCAAGAAGGTCTGCGGCAAGTGCAAGGTCAGGATTGAAGAAGGCTATTTTGAGAAGGACAACATGGAGTCCGGGATGTCCCATCTCTCCGCGATCACCGAGGCTGAAAAGAAACATATAAAACCCGAAGACGGCCCCGGCATCCGGCTCGCCTGCACAGCAGAGATACATGGTGACGTAAAGGTGTTCGTGCCTGAACGCTCAAGGGCCGGCAAGCAGATCGTACGCAAGGCCGCAAAAGAGCTCACCATCATTCTCGATCCCGCGGTGAGGAAATACAATGTAGACCTCGTTCCTCCAAAGCTTCATGACATGACAACAGGTGACTATGAGCGCGTGCTGAAATTCCTCGAAGAGGATTACGGACTGAAAAACCTTTCCTTCGATTATCTTGTGTTGAAAGAGCTTCAGGATGTCCTTAGAAAAGGAGAATGGAAGGCAACTGTAACCGTATGGATGGACAGGGAGATAATAAAAGTGGAGCCGGGCTTCGTGGAAAAATGCTACGGCCTGGCTGTTGACGTCGGGACAACAACGTGCGTCGGGTATCTGACCGATCTGGATACAGGCAAAGTTGTAAACACGGAATCAATGATGAACCCGCAAGTGCCGTACGGCGAAGACGTCATGTCACGCATCACTTACGCAATGACAAATCCCTCAGGACTTGAGACCATGCAGAGGGCGATCATCGAGGGCTTGAATGAAATTATTGCCGGGGCAATTTCCGAAATTGTAAAAGACGGCCCGAATCCCGGCTATGTTATTGATGACATTACCATCGTCTTCAACACGGCAATGCATCATATCCTCCTCGGTTTCAATCCCGAATACATCGGACGCTCGCCTTTTATTCCCGCGGTACAGACTTCGCTGAACATCAAGGCGCGCGACATAGGATTGAAGATAAATCCCGCGGCGTATGTTCACGTACTGCCAATCGAAGCTGGATTTGTCGGCGCGGACAACGTCGGCGTTCTTATAGCTGAAGAACCGTACAACCAGGACGAGAACGTACTCATCATTGATATCGGGACAAACGGGGAACTGCTCCTCGGCAACCGCAGCAAGGTCTGTTCAACCTCCTGCGCGACAGGCCCTGCGTTTGAAGGAGCGCAGATAAAATTCGGGATGCGCGCCGCACCCGGGGCCATTGAAACCGTCAGGATAGACCCCGTTACAAAAGAGCCTATGTATAAAGTCATCGGCAAGGCGGACTGGCATACACACCTTGAGAAAGTAAACGCAAAGGGCTTGTGCGGCTCAGGGATAATCGAGGTCGTTGCCGAGATGTTTAAGGCAGGCATCATAGACAAGTCAGGACGCTTTGTCCCAAACCTCGATACTACGCGCGTGAGAAAGGACATTGACGGCAAGCCTGAATATGTCCTTGCTTGGGCCGAAGAGACATCTATCGGTACAGATATTACCATTACACAGGGGGACGTCAGGGCCTTGCAGCTCGCAAAAGGGGCTCTCTACGCCGGAGCGAAATTACTGATGAAGCGTCTGGGCATTAACAAACTCGACAGGGTCATCCTTGCGGGCGCATTCGGCAGTCATATTGACAAAGAATCGTCAATGACACTTGGAATGTTCCCTGACTGCCCGATAGACATGGTCTACGCAGTCGGCAATGCCGCGGGTGACGGCGCGAGGATGGCGCTCATTAATAAAGGAAAACGCATTGAAGCAAATGAAAGGGCGCGGTGGGTCGAGTTCATCGAGATCGCTACCGACCCGACATTCGAGAAGGAGTTCATGCAGGCCATGCACATTCCGCACATGAAAGACCCCTTCCCGAATTTAAAGGAGCTGCTTAAAAAATCGGGAAGCGCTGTGGAGATAAAAGGGTGACAAAGGTTATGGTTAACTCAGGCATATGCGGATTTGCCGTTACCATTACTGTTGAAAAGGGAAAAGATAAAAAGCTCAGCATTTCACTCGACACTGAATGCGAAATGGTGAACAAGATGCGTGAAGACATTTCACTTCTCGACGTGCGGTCAGCCCTGGCACGGCATCAGAACAATCCGGTATTACTGTCAGCGGCAAAACATTTACAGCATGTCGCGTGTCCCGTGGCAAGCGCAATTTTAAAGGCAATAGAGGTCGAGGCAGGAGCGGCCCTGCCAAGGGATGTCAGTATTGTGTTTGTAAAAGATTAAGAAGCATAGATATTTCCAAGTTATGAGAGAATATTCAGGAACAGTGTTGCTGGTCATTGCTTACCTGTGTTATGCAATTTTTTTATGGAGAATGATATGGCGTATCTTTCTTTTGCTAAATGTCCCCAAAGACCACGGAGAACTTCTTTCCCCCCCGGGAATCACAATGATGACGATGCTGAAAGCTATAAGAGACATTCTGTTTTTAACCAGACTTTTTCGTGTTAATAAGTTGTTATGGATCGGGGAGTGGCTCTTTCACTGGTCTTTTCTGTTTGTATTGCTGAGGCACTTGAGATATTTTTTTTACCCCGTTCCCGGCTGGGTATTGAGCCTTCAGTCTGTCGGGATATTTGCTGGATATATCCTTCACCTGTCACTTATTTATATCTTAATAGCAAAGCTCAAGATAGAAAAAAGGGGATACTTCTCTACATATAATTTTTTTCTTCTCATACTCCTGATAACGATCAGCCTGACCGGCATATTGATGAAAAATGTTATACGGCCTGACATCGTCGAGATCAAGTATTTCATGCTCAACATGTTAATGTTCGAACCCGTATCAATACCGGCAAGCATGTTGTTCAATATACACTTCAACACTACGTTAGTATTCCTGGTCTCCCTGCCTACCCACATCTTTGCCGCGCCTTATACATTATTGCAGGCACGTAAACGTGAGGACAGGTTTGACTTCGTGATCCATGAAAAATAAGGATTCATTTATAAGGTCCCTGTCGCAGAAACAGCTCATTGAGCTGGACGCCTGCACGCAGTGCGGTGAATGCCTCAAGTTTTGTCCTGTTCAGGACGTGACAGGTAACCCGAGCATTTCACCGCCTGAGAAGATACGCATGTTCAGGGAATTTATAAAGGCTTCCGGCGGCCTCAAGGCAATGCTGTTTGGCGGCAGGGAAATCGACCGCAAGCTGCTTGAGGATTTCACCAAGGCAGTGTATGAATGCACGACCTGCGGGGCCTGCGGTCGAAGCTGTACAGCAGGAATATTTACGGAAAGGCTCTGGCCCATGCTGAGAAAAGAAATGGTAAGGCACGGCCTTGGGCCGATGGGGCCGCAGGCAAAAATGCCCGGCTCGATTGAACGCACGGGCAATCCATATGAAAAGCCGCCTGAGCAGAGATTCAGCCCGTGGTTTCCTGAGGGAGTAAAGATCGCGGAGAAAGCGGACATAGCTTATTACGCCGGATGCACCGGCGCGTATGAGGCTCAGCCGATGGTAAGGGGCGATGTGCTGGTGCTGTCTGCCATTGGAGAAAAATTTACGATGCTGTCTGCGGAGGAAGAGGTGTGCTGCGGATTTCCGTTATTCATAACAGGCCAGCACGATATGCTGAGGGATTTGGTCAGCAGGCTTGTTAACGCGTATAAGGCAAAAGGGGTCAAGACCCTTTTGTGTTCATGTCCCTGCTGCGTAAATATTATGGTAAAGGACTGGCCGCTGTTCTATGGAAAGGAGCTGCCATTTAAGATAAGGCACATCAGCCAGTTTGTCGAGGCTGCGATAAAAAAAGGCAAGCTGAAATTCAGGCAGGGACTGAAGGAGAGAATAATCTATCATGACCCGTGCTACTTAAGCAGGGGAGTTGGAATAATAGCGGAGCCGAGATTTATTCTTTCACAGATACCGGAGATACAGCTCCTGGAATTTGACAGGCACGGCCTTGACTCTCGGTGCTGCGGCGCAGGCGGGGCCGCGCGAAAGGTCTTTCACGAAAACGCCATCGCGATGGGAAGATTAACAATAGACGAAGCGGTAGAGAAAAAAGCTGATAAACTTGTATTAAGCTGCCCGGCATGTTATGAAAAAGTTAATGAAGCCTTGCTGGGATATGACAAGCAGATAAAGATCGTGGACATCATGGAGCTGGTTTCGGGATTGATATCGTAGGGGCGGGTTTTAAACCCACCCTGCAAATACACATAAACCTATGAGCCACTACGTTATAAAATGCAGGAAATGCGGAACGGTCCTCAAGGAAGCCCACTGCGCCTTTTGCGAGCACTGCAAGGACGCGCTTCTCATGACCGATTACAAGGAGACTGCCTTTACAGAAAGAGGACCAAATGAGATATGGAGATTTAACTGGCTTCCAATCCATGATCATGGATTTCATCAGCCCGGGCCCGTGATCTTTAGGTCAAAAGGGCTGTCTGAAAAACTCGGACTTGAAAATCTCTTCATCGCGTTTAACGGGTACTGGCCTGAGATCGGGGCGCAAATCACAACCTGCACGTTCAAGGAATTTGAAGCAGCGGTGGTGCTTGAGAACGCGCGCTCAAACGGCATCACAGGAATGGTTGTGGCATCCGCTGGAAATACAGCGAGGGCCTTTGCCCACCTGTCAACCGTGTCAGGGTTCCCTGTGATAATAGTGGTCCCGGGCATGTGTCTTTTTGAGATGTGGTATCTTGAGGCTTCATTAAAAATTCCGACCCTTGTGCTTGAAGACGGCGACTATTCAGACGCAATCGATCTGGCAAAGAGAATCGCCCTGACGCACGGTTTTCCTTTTGAGGGCGGGGTGAAGAACATAGCAAAGAGGGACGGCCTCGGCATTGTCCTGCTTGAGGCGGTTTCAAAAATAGGAAGACTGCCTGACCGTTATTTCCAGGCTGTAGGAAGCGGCACCGGCGCGATTGCTGTATGGGAGATGGCTGAGAGGTTCCTTCGTGACGGAAGGTTTGGTTCAAAGCTTCCGGTAATGCACCTTGCGCAGAACCTTCCCTTTGCGCCGATGGTAAAGGCCTGGGAGAAAAACAGCAGGGAACTTTTCCCCGAGGATTTGAACCCGGAGTTAATAGGGAAGATAACAACGCGGGTACTTTCAACCCGCTACCCCGCGTACTCTGTGCTGGGCGGGGTTTTTGATGCGCTCAGTGAAACCGGAGGGAAAATGTATGGCATTGAGAATGACGATGTCTACGCGGCCCTTGAGTTATTTGAGAAAGCAGAGGGAATAGACATTGTGCCTGCCGCAGGCGTGGCTGTTGCCGCACTCTGTAACGCGGTCGAAAACGGCCATGTGGATAGAAAGGACACTGTCCTGTTAAATATCACCGGCGGCGGTGAGAAGAGGTTGAAACAGGACATGAAGACATACAAAGTTGAACCCGTGTTTGTATCGAAAAAAATCCCGGATGAAGAAATAGAGGACCTCCTGTGCAATCGCCTGAAATTGAGCTGACATCTATTCTCAAAAAAAACAAAGTGGCCTTTGTTTGCACCCTTCCCTGTGAAAAGATCAGAGGGCTCCTTCAAAGGGTAGCTGAAGAATTTTCTCATGTCCCGTTGACGAGAGAAGAGGAAGGTGTCGGCATCAGCGCGGGCATTGCGCTTGCCGGAAAGAGGCCCGCGATGTTCGTCCAGAGTTCCGGCGTCGGCAATATGATTAATGCCCTGCTTTCCCTGACCGGATTCTATGAACTGCCTCTCGCCGTCTTCGTGAGCCGGCGGGGGATCTACAAAGAGAAGATAGCCGCGCAAATGCCAATGGGGCAGCGTCTTCCGGGGATATTAAAAGGCGCGGGCATCCCGTATTCGATTATCAGTTCAATAGAAGATTTCACTCTGGTGGAAAAGAATCTTGCCGGTGTATACAAACATGGCATGATACACGCGTTTCTTCTGAGCCCTGCTATATTCGAGGGCGTCTGTGACTCGGGGGCAATAACATTGCCGTCATGTCCTGTTTCCAAAAAGATTGAGGACTGTCAGCCAAAAAGGATGAAGCCGCAGTTTACCCGTTTTGAAATTCTGAAAATAATAGCGCCATACCTCGATGGCAAAGTCGTTGTCTGCAATCTTGGTTTCCCCTCCAAAGAACTTTTCCATATCAGGAATCAGCCATCAAACTTCTACATGCTCGGCAGCATGGGCATGGCTGCGCCGATCGGCCTCGGCATCAGCCTAACATCCGACAAAGAGGTCATTGTTATAGACGGCGACGGCAGCATCCTCATGAACCCCGGCACTCTCGCAACAACAGCGCACTTTGCCCCGGCTAATTTGACGATCCTGGCAATCGACAACAGTTCCTACGGCTCAACAGGCGACCAGCCCACACTGACCGGCTCATGCGTAGACCTCGGACTCGTCGCAAAAGGTTTCGGTTTTCAGAACGTGATCAAAACCGCAAGCCGGAAACAATTGATCGATGCCATGAAGCAGCCTCACACAGGACTGCGCTTTATCCACGCATTGGCAATTCCAGGAAATAAAGACGTGCCGACGATTACTCTTCACCATCTTGAGATCAAAAAACAGGTGATGGAGTTTTTGAAATCGTAGACAATTGAAACAGCTATTATCTTTCAACAACATCGTTTACTGTCAGAAATAATCCTTCCGTTTTTATATCGGTTGAAATATAATCATATACCTCTCTGAATTATAGAGAGGGCTTATGGCTCTTAGAAAACAGGATAGATAACCTAAAGAAACTTGGCGAGGGCAGGATTAAACATGTCGCATTTATATAACACCAGCTTCAAAAATAGCGTGCTTGTACGATCCGCGAATTGCTGAACAGCATTAGGGGGAAGCTGTAATTATGACCATTCCAGTTTTAAACGCATCTTCACTTCAACGGGTTCTGCCATCCGGCAGGACTAAGCCCTGTATTTTTTTCTGCGAAGATGAAAGCGGTGATAGCAACGGCGAATATGTTGTTAAGCTCAAAGCAGGAATGGAAAATGGGGTGAACGGTCTTGCGGCTGAACTGATTGCATCTCAACTGGCAGCTTTCCTTGATATCCCCACTCCAGAACCTGCTATAATTGAAATAGACCCGTTGCTGGCAGAGGTTATTTCTGATCCTGCTCTCTCACGGAAAATCAAAGGAAGCTCCGGACCGAATTTCGGCAGCAGGGTGATAACCGGCGGTTTTGAAACATGGCCTGTAGGCAAAGCAATACCTTCAAGTTTGCGAACATTAGCGGCAGAGATATTCGCCTTTGATGCACTGATACAAAACCCTGATAGAAAGGTTAAAAAGCCGAACATCCTTTGGAAAGGTGACGATTTATATATCATAGACCATGAAATGAGTCTGATGTTTATATATGAAATATTGCCGATGCCAACTCCGTGGCAGATAACAAATTTGAACTTTATCAAAGATCACTTGTTTTACGAGAATCTGAAGGGGCAGGCAGTGAATCTCGACCGATTTGCCGGGGCACTTGAACTGTTGACTGATAATGCCATGGAAACAATTCTTACAAATGTGCCAGAGGATTGGCGAAGCAACAACATATCAAAAATTACAACCCATATCAACGAGATTATGCATCATAGAAATAGTTTCATCGACGAAATAAGGAGGGCGTTACAATGAAGATACCTTATAGTTTCTCAATCCTGAGATATATTCACGATATCGTATCAGGTGAGTTCATCAACGTTGGCGTTGTGCTATATGCTCCTAAGGCGAGATTTCTTAGCACTGTCTGCACGTCAAGATACGGCCGCATTTCAAAAATGTTTTCAAATATAAACGGCGACCACTTCCGACAGGTCTCAAGATACATTCAGGCAAGGCTTGAGGAAGAAGGTGAGCGTTTGCTTACTGAACTCCCATTTGAGAAAATGCCGGTTAGTGTGAAAGATTTTACTCCAAAGGTGTTGCCTATAGATGACAGTTCGCTGCAATTCTCCCCAGAAGGATATGGATTGACGGACAACCTGCAGGAAACTCTTGAACAGATTTATAACCGTTACGTAGAAAAGTATTATGAAAAAACAGAACGACAAAGCAGAAGCGATGAAGATGTATGGAAGATTTATAAGAGGCCTCTCGAGGAAAAACACGTCATTGCCAGCCTCAGACCTCACCAGATTATTGGTAACAACTATGATTATGAATTTAAATACTGCTGGAAAAATGAGCGCTGGCATATTCACGAGCCGGTCTCTTTCGATTTATTAGAAGCTACTTCTATCACCGACAAAGCAAATACATGGGTAGGACGAATCACGAGCCTGATTGATGGCGGAGAGCTTTTTAAGTTAAATGTTTTGATAGGGTCTCCGCAGGATGAGAAGTTAAAAGCAGCCTTTATTAAGGCACAAAATATATTAAACAGAATGCCATGCGACCATGAATTTATACGAGAAGAAGAGGCAGAGGATTTCGCAGAAAGCCTTAAAAAGGAAATTGAGACGCACAAAGCATAACGATTCGCAGAGCAATCCTACTGACAGATATATGCAATCCCAACAGGGAAGAACCCCTACAAATTCCCTGTCTTCCTATACTCCTCGACGTAGCGTTTAAGCGCCCGGAAGAAAAGCCAGTCGAGAGAGAGATTATTATCGGCTGAGATGTTGATTAACTGGTCGATGATCTCTTTATCAATGGCAGGCTTATCAGATGAGGAGGCATCAGGGATTTTTTCTTCCTGAACAGTATCTACTGAATTGCCGGTCCTCTTTTTATACTCTCTTGCAAGCAGCTCCATGAGCGAGCTGACATCGCCGGACTGAACACTTTTGACAACATCTTCAGGCGGAGCACCAGGGACATTTGATTGTTCATCTGAGGCGGCATCAGTTTTATCTGAAGGTTCAGCATTAATGTTTTCAGACGGGACAGGAGGGATTGCAGGAGCCATCATGCCGGTCATGCCCATCATCATCTCTGCCAATTTTCTGGCATGTTCATTGTCGGGCATTTCTCTCTTCAGAAACTCATCAAACTTTCCCTGAGCCATAGCCACGGCCAATTGATCGGCCATCAGTGGCTCCCTGTTTTCATTGTCCTCAAAAGACCTCTTTCTTCCAAAGGGTGTTGACGGCGGTTTTGGCAGGGGCTTTTCTTTCTTTGACATGATATTAATTTACCATAACAGTGTCTCCCCATCAAACCTTAATAGTTTATGGAAAAAATCCGAATAGTAACGCAACACTCGATTTATGTTATGGCAATATTGAATAATATAGGCAACGGTTGATTGTATGGGAAATGCTATTTTAAGAACTGATCTGGTAGAAGCGCTTCTGCGCAGCGCGTCGGATTTTATATATTTCAAGGACCTGGACGGCAAATACGTTGCGGTCAGTGACAGTGTCGCAATTCATTCGGGCAGCATGATCAAAGACATGATAGGCAAATCGGACCTGGACTTCTTCCCAGGGGAACAGGCTGAGGCGATGCTTCTTGAAGACAAAAAGATAATCGAAACAGGTGAGGCGGTCAAAGACAAAATAGAGAAAATGGTCTGTCTGAACGGATCAGAGATCTGGATCTCGGTTACCAAGTTCCCGTGGAAAGACAGCGCCGGAGAAATTGTAGGTTTAATTTGCGTGTGCAGGGAGGTCACTGAAAGGATCGAAAGAGAAAAACATATTCTCGATATGCTGAGTATCGCGACTCATGACATAAGGGGGCCTTTAAGTTCGATCGGCAGTATGATAAAACTCCTCATGCGCGGGGCGTTCGGCTTTATCGATGAAAGCGTCAAGGTCACTCTTTCTGATATTTCCGGGAGAATTATCTGCCTGGAAAAGTTATTGGGTGAGTACCTCTGTAAATCTTCCATGATGAACGTTAAAATGCCTGAGAAGGAATATCTCGACCTGCGGCAGGACATCATCGACCCCACCCTCGATGAATTCGCGACTGAAATTGAAGAAAGCAGGATCAGGATAGACAACCGGTTGGGCGCCATCCCGGGCAACAAGGTCATCATAAAGGCAAACGCGCGATGGATCAAGATCGTGTACAGAAATCTTATCCGTAATGCGATAAAGTATGCGGCCTCAGGGCAGATCGCCTTCGGCTTTGAAGACAAAGGAGACCATTACAGGCTGAACGTCTATAACAGCGGACCGCCTGTCCCGGAAGAACGAAGGACCAACATTTTTGAAAAGTTTGAGAGCACTGACAGTTCAGGCCTTGGCCTTGCGATTTGCCGGAACCTCATTAAAAAGCACGGCGGCGACATGTGGTATGAAAACACCTGGGACAACCATCCTAATTTTATCTTCACTGTTCCAAAATAAAGCCCGCTTTTAATAAATCCCGATTCCATGATAAACCCCTTTCACCCATCACGCATTACGATTTCATTGACTTAGCTTTGGTTACATGATATTTTTTATGGACTGTGTAAATTGCCGGAGACAAAGTACGGAACAGGAGATACCATCATGAGGAAAGGAAAAAATAAAAGTTCCATAGGGCAGGTAAAATCCCTGATGAAAAGCAGGGAGCTTACCGAAGGGCTGTCAAAGATGATCGAGAAGCAGAGGGGAGATCTGGGGTTTCTCCTGAGCGCCTTGAAAATGCGTCCCCGCACTTTTAATCCTTATGTCCTCAAAGGGATGTCCATCTACAGCGAGCCGTCTGCCCTGGACAGGAAAACGGTTGAACTGGTTGCAGTCGGCGCTGCCGCCGCTCTCAGATGCGAGCATTGCCTTACCGCGCACATAAACAGGGCCCTTGACGAGGGCGCAACCAATGATGAAGTTTTGGATGCGGTCCTTATTTCCGGCGCAATTTCCGAATCATCAACTCTTTCCGTGGCCCTCAGGAAGTTCAAACAGCAGGCGGGGAAGACAACTAAAATAACGGGCCGGGGAAAGAGGGTTAAATAGCTATTCCGTCCTGGTAATGGTCTTTTGAGGGGTGGATCTTTTTGATCATTGAGGTATCGAAAATTTCTTCATCTGAGAGCTCGCGGCTTATATATCCAAGCCTCTTCAATACCTTCACAAATGCCATTGTGGAAGAAATATATCCTTTGGTAATGGAAGCGCAATACTTTGGCGAGATATTCAAGGTGTCCAGAACAAAATCCGCGTCTACGATCCCGGTATAATCTGAAATTATCTTTGCAGCCTCCCGCGGCCTGTTTCTAAAAAATGCCGTTGCTTCTTCGTGCAGCTTAAGAAAGCGTTCAATGGTTTCGCGGTGTCCATTCAGAAAATTGTCCTCAACAAGGATGCCGTAGCTTGGATTGTCAGGCCAGAGTTTAGACGGGGGACAAAGTATCTTCCCTCCTGCAAAGCGGCCAAGCGCGACGGCAAGAGCTGGCGTGCCGACTGCCGCTGCTACCTGCCCCTTGTGCATCGCATCTATGATCAGGTCAGACCACCGGAAGTTTACAATGTCAATTTCACTTTTTAAATTAAATCTCTCAAGACATTCAGTGATAATGACATCATGAATGGAACCTTTTCCCGGCACCCCTATCTTGTGGCCGCGAAACTGTGTTAACACTTCGGCGAGATCATCAGTTTCCGGGGACCCCTTGCATTCAGCCCCTCCGATGATGACCGTGCCTTCAACATGCCCGCCTGCAATGCATTTGAACTTCACTCCTTTATCCATGCCGATAATTGCCGGAGGAAGTCCGATATAAGCCAGATCGATCTCTCCTCTTTGAAATGCATCAACTATCGCAGGTCCGGTGCCAAACAGCCTCCATTGGACATCGGCACTGATCTCCCGATCAATGTTGCCTTGGGCTATTAAAAGTATCGAGGTGTGATAAAAGGTGGAGAGATGGGCTATCCTTAGCGGCATTTATTTTTTCCTGTCTGTGCGATTAGACATTAAAAATAGCGATCAGCAATTAGCTGTCAGCTATAAGCTTTACATAAAATCATTCCTAAATAAAAAGCTTATCGCTTAATGCTAAGAGCCAACAGTTTTTTTGGAGCGGGCGACGGGATTCGAACCCGCGACCTCCAGCTTGGGAAGCTGACACTCTACCACTGAGTTACACCCGCATTTGTTGGGAATATTGTATATTGCATGGATTGCTTAATGCAAGAAGGCGAATTGTATTCATCCTTTAACTCTATGCCCTCAGCCCCCTGCTTTTAAGCGCTGTAACTTGTGTATAATTAGGCATGTTCCCTGTAAGCCCGGAAAAAGAAAAGTCTCTCAAGGCCAAACTCGACAACCTTGGCATTCATGAAAAGGACATCGAGGAATCGTTCATCCGCTCAGGCGGGCACGGCGGGCAGAATGTCAACAAGGTCGCAACCTGTGTTTATCTAAAACACATCCCAACCGGTGTTGAGGTCAAATGCCAGAAGGCGCGCACTCAGGGAATGAACCGATATTATGCCCGTGTGCTGCTTTTTGAAAAAGTAGAACGCCTGATAAAAGGCAAGGAGAGCGAGGAAGAACAACGGATCGAAAAGATCAGGCGGCAGAAACGCAAACGCTCAAAGCGCGCAAAGGAAAAGATGCTTGAAGGGAAACACCTGCAATCCATAAAAAAAGAAAAACGTTCTTATCACCCTTCCCGTGAAGAGTAAAATTAAGGCCTGAATTCACTTCGATGTTTCTTCGTAGAACTCCCTTTTCGGCTGGCCACTCATCAGCCCGAATCTTTTGTAAAGTGATTGCGCGAAAAGAAAGTCCAGGTGTGCGATTGAATCAGGGCGATTGCCAAAGACCTTTTCCCAGACATCCCACCGTTCCATGCAAAGATATACAAGATTGTCTTGTGAAATTTTCCCCCTCAGCGCGCTGTAAATGTGCTTGTACATCTTTACCCGCAGCGGTTTTACATACCGCATCTTTGCGTCATCACCCAGTACCATCTCCGCGCAGGTCAGGCGGTTGTCCGGGTAGTTGTTTTCCATCTTCTTTTTCATCTCAGGGTTGAAGCGGAGGCTGCCGATGGATATCCACGCGACCCTCTCAGGCGATACCGAATCAAAGACCCGGTCCACAAGCCCCGAATATCCTTCTTCCCATCCCTTGTGAAAGATCATCGGGTCGAAATGCAGGCCGATCAAATAGCCTGCCTTTGAAACCTTGCGCATGGCGTGAAGCCGGTCTTCAAGAGACGCGGTCCTGTGCTCTTCTGTGTTGATGACGTGATCAGTATTCAGGGACCACGAGACAACCGTCCTTTCATTGTGAGAGATATTTAGTATCGAATCAACGTTGTCTGACTTCGTCTTTAGTTCAAGAACGGCATTTCCCATTGTGGAAAATTCGCGGATAAGTCTTGCGGCCTGTCCCGTCTCTCCTTCCAGCGCAAGACTGTCGCCAAGCTCCCAAGTGCCGATGCGGAACAGCCTCTGCGGCTCATTTGCGGTTTTGCTTTTAACCTCTTCCATCAACGCGTCAATATCGTCCACGATCTTTGTCGCGCCGTCGTTCATATAGTTTTGAAGGAAGCAGTATGAACATTCAAACGGGCAGTTGTGGACGGACTTCAATACATGCACATAACAGCAGAGGTATTTTCTGTTGAACGTAGCGCACGTGCCCATTGCCTCGCCGTGTTTCGGAATGGGCTTAACTTCCTTTTTCCCGTCTTTATAGTTCAAGGTATTCATGGTTGTTTAAGAACCCCCTCTCCCTTACCCTCTCCCGCAAGGGGCGAGGGAACTAACTTATCTCCCCTCCCTTGACGGGAGGGGATTAAGGGGAGGGTGTTAATATTCTCAAAGCTCATCCAGTATTTCCTCCACCGCCTTCTTCGTTTCAGTCGAGTTCAAAGTACTTAGCAGCGCTGCCAGCTTTTTGAAATCCTGCACATGGACAACGATGTCCACATTTTTATTCTCCAGCGTCCTGTCCCAGTTAATAGATACAGCCTGCGGAAGCTTAAGGCCCTCAACCGTCTTCTGCATCCTCGCGTTTGTCTCGGAAAGGGTGGGGAACCGTTTTGTATAAATAAGCTGACGCAGCCTTTCAGTCCTGTCGCGGGGGCTTAGTGAAGACCTGATTATCTCCTGGACATCAGGCCCATCGAGAAAATCATTGATGGTCTTGTTTTGCATCCTGAGGTGATCTTTTAAATTTGAGGCGATCTCATCAAGTGTAGAGGCGGTCAATTGCAGTATCGGCTTCCACGCCATCAACTGTAAGAGTATGTCCATAGGATAGGAAGTTAAATTGAGTATCTGTTTCAGGGAGTATTTTTTTTCGTGGCAGAAGGATTTTAATTCTGCAGGCAAATCGTTCATGCGCTCGCAGTCCCGCAGGAATTCACTGTACGGTTTAAAACTGAATTGAATGCAGAGGAAATTCAGTATCCACGATTCAGGCGCTTTGAGATAAAGTGCGAAACAGATAAAGCGGACTTTGTTCATAATGCTTTGCTCAATCTCAAGCCTCTTATCACAGAGGATTAAGGTAATGATGTCTGTAACCGGCGTAGCCTCCGGCAGGACGATTGCGCTGACTGTTTGGATCTGGTTCTGCCTTGCGAAATGAATCCGCTTCCTTCCGTCAATCAGATGAAGTTTTCCGTCTTTATCTCTGTAAAGAATAACCGGATGAAGTATGCCAAGATTTTTCAAAGAATCTTCAAGAGAGGTTTCAATGCTGTTTGATTCAACGAGGAGATCTTTCAGCGAAAAACGGCTTTGCTCAACGAGGACGTCTTTGACATTTATATTTTGGACTGACATGAAATATTTTACACCATCTCTTTCCGATATTTACTCATGGAAGCGAGCATCTCCCTGCACTTCTCCGCCTCTTGAGTTTTCTTCCTCTTCTCATATCCCTTGGTAAGTATATTCAGCTTCCTTGTAAGGACGTCGATGATCTTTTCTCTGAATTCGGGATGCGGCTCGTTCTCTAATAGTTTCATTAATGATCTGGCCCTGAACATATCCATTGCGGGATACTTCCGCGAAAGCTGGTCCTCGTGACCGCCGTATTTAATGACGGACAAACCGGGCTCAAGCCCGACCGGGTGATGCCTTGATATCTTTAACCACAAGTCATAATCCTCACACACTAAAAGGCCCTCATCAAATAATCCGTAACGTTCAAGCAGGGATCTCTTTACAAGAACTCCTGATGGCGAGACAAGACATCTCTCAAGGGATTGCTCCCATATCCAGCCTTCCGGCTTTTTGTGATGCATGCAGGGATTAACACGCACGCCGTTTCTTATCCACATTTCCTCCGATTGCAGGATTTGATAAAAAGGACATCTCGTGAGATATGCGATCTGGTTTTTCAGTTTGTCTTTTTCCCAGCAGTCATCGGAATCCAGAAAAGCAATCCACTCTGTCTTTGCGTATTTGACACCTTCATTTCTTGCCCTTGACGGCCCTGAGTTTTCGGACAGGAAAACGCAGGTCAGCTTATCGCCGTAGCTTTTCAGTATCTCCTGCGTGCCGTCGGTGGAACAGTCGTCAACAACGATGATCTCTTCAGGTTGCAGTGATTGAGACAGTATGGAATCAATTGCACGCCTGATTGTATGCGGCCGGTTGTGGACAGGAATAATAACGGTCACTCTGTGATCGTCCCTGATAAAGCTGAAAAGCTTTTTTACCTCTCCGGCGAAAAGTTCAACGTTCCTGTTGAAATCGGAGAAGGTGTTATGGTCTGAATGGTCAGTGCTGAATTTCAGGCAGTGGAAGCTGATCTTAGCATCATGAAATACCTTTGCCTGCGCATAACATTCCATATCGATCGCCTCGTGTCCTTTCAATGATTCGGGCAGATCATTTATTGAAGGCTTCATGACGCTGATCAGCGAGCGGACATTTATCATCTTTTCAGGATGCGGAACAGGAAGCCTCGTGTCTAACTTCAGCATGTCGCCTTCTTCATTTGCGACATGCTCAGGAATTAGCCATTTGCCAAGCGGGTATTTTTTATTTATTACACCGCATGTGCCGATGTTAAAGACGAACAGTGGATTCAGGTTATCACGCACATAGCGCGCGGCCTCTTCGCTTGCCTTATAACCTGCGCCGGTTATTACAACCATAATTCCCGATGAACTGCGCTGATCAAGCGCCCCTGCCTTAAGGGCTGTAAGAGTGTGTACGGGAATGCCGCGAGATGCAAGCCAGTCTTTCGGGACCTCTTTTTTCAGGGCAGCGGTGATGATGAGTTTGAAAGATTGGGATGTCAGTTTTGTCATTGTCCCTTTAAGTGGTCCTGCCATTGATCATTCCTGTAGATCTGGTTGGGACGGAAAAACTTTTTATAGCGCATCTTCGGATTTTCTTCTATATAAAATCCAAGATAGAGATATTTCTTCCCCATTTCCCGCGCGAGGTAAATTTCCTGGATAATGCTGAACACGCCGGGCCTCCTGTCAAGATGATCAGTGTCATAGTAAAAGTAATTGGACGAAAGCGAATCCTCTGCCTCATCAACGATCCCTACAGCTATAAGCTTTTCCCCGCAGTAATAATCCATTTCGATTATGTGATCGTAACCTGAATGCATTGCAAGAAGAAAAGGCAGGGGACTGCGTGTTTCTTCTTTCTTGTCATCCTTATGCTTCACGGCTATGTATTTATCGTAAAGCGCGACCTTCTCCGGGGTGATGGACGGTCTTGGTTGGACTTCCACACGGATGTCTTTATTTTTACCGAGGGTCCTTTTCTGGCTTCTGCTCAATTGAAATTTTTCAGCTTCAATATGCAGGGGGATGCAGGCTGAACATGCCTTGCAGACATTGCGGTAAAATACGCTCCCGATACGCCTGTACCCTTTTGACAGAAGCTCGTGAAAGTTATGGCTGCGCTTCTTTGCGGGGATGAAATATTCTGTTGAAGATATTCTTCCGTCATCGAAGTACGGGCAGGGGGAATCCTCTGTGAATAAAATCTCGGTGTCTGTCCTTTGCTTTAACTGGTTCTCCGTCACATGTTTATTTTACAGCAATCCGGCGTCTTGAAGTCTTGTCCTGCAATCAATATAATATAACCGGCTCTTGGGAAGAAATTTCAAATCTTGTCTTTAAAAACTTTTCACCCCCATTCGGGGGAACACATATCTTTTGAGGGGAGAATATTGTTATGAGGGGACATCGTATCACTTTAGTTGCGGCAGTATGTTTTTTTCTTCATCTTTCAACATCAACAATCCACGCAGGTATCGAAGAGAAAATCTGGAAGGATGTAAGCAGCGGTATCAGCGATCCGGGACTGCAAAGAGCGGCGATTGGTCGTGACAATGCGGACACCGTTTACGTCAGCTCTGCCCATGCTGTTTATAAAACTTCAAATGGCGGGGAAAAATGGGTGGAGATTTTCAGAAGCACCGTAAACATTGTAAATGCCGTTGCCGTAGATCCAGGTAATTCAATGACTGTATTTATTGGAACTCAGGAAGGGCTGTATAAAAGCAAAAACGGCGGGAAGAGTTGGGAAAGGGTATTCAGGGGGGTCGCGGAGCTTGAGAATTTTGTTCTTTCAATCGCTGTTCATCCTGAACTTTCCGGTGTTGTATATATCGGCACAGACTCCGGGATCTACCGGACGGGTAATTTTGGAAATGAGTGGACAAAGCTGCGGAGCCTGCCTGAAGAATCCGCGGCGGCTTCTATTATTATTGACCCCTCCGGGCCGGGAAAAATTTACGCTGCAACAGACAAAGGGCTTTTTAAAAGTATCAACAACGGTATCGATTGGCAGAGAATCCTTGTGAAGATCTCATCTGAAAATGAGGAGGTGCAGTCAATTGTTGATGAGGCGATAGAGGCCGATGAACTTAAAGGCGAGACAAAGATAAGAAGCATTGCCGTTGATACATCCGACAATAAAATAATTTACGCCGGCACAACAGCAGGCCTTTTAATCACCACAGATGAAGGCGCAACATGGAATGCGGCAGGCAGGTCGGGGTTGACCAGCCGTGATATACGCTATCTCGCAGTCAGTTCAAAAGACCCTGACAGCATTTATGCGGCAACTGGCAGGGGAGTATTCGCGTATTCAAAAACATCCAAAAGCTGGAACGAGCTTTATAGCGGTATGATTTCTCAAGACGCGCGTTATCTCGCGGTCGCTTCAAATCCCCAGGACCATAATATAACTCTGTGGGCGGTGACAAAAAATGGAGTGTATAAAACATCAGCGAAACAGGATGCCGGCCCCGCGGGCGATGGGGTGAAGACCGAAAATGTCCTTTCTAAATTTGCGTATGAACCCTCAATAGAGGAGATCAGGGAGGCTGCCATAATGTATGCCGAGGTGCAACCAGATAAAATAAATGAATGGAGAAAGGCGGCGGCGGCCAGGGCTTTGCTGCCGCAATTAAGGTTTGAATACCAGAAGAATATCGATTGGCAGAAGGAAGACCATTTCTACGATAGCGACCATAAAATAGATGATTTTACCAGCACTGATGACAAGGCATGGTCTGTCTCTGTCACATGGGAGCTTGGTGACCTTGTATGGAATGATTCCCAGACCTCAATCGATGCAAGGTCAAGGCTTATGGTCCAGTTAAGGGATGACGTCCTGAATGAGGTCACGAGGCTTTATTTTGAGAGAAGGAAATTGCAGATAGCCATGCTCCTTTCGCCTACCGCAGAGATCAATGAAAAGATCGAAAAAGAACTCCGCCTGCAAGAACTGACAGCGGACATTGACGCCATGACAGGCTCATATCTTTCAAAAAGACTCAATAAACAGTAATAAAAAGGGCAAAAGTGCCATAGAGCAAAAGTTCAAAAGTAAAGCTTTTCACGCTTCTGCGCTTTTGTACTTTTGCTCTTTTTTTCATGGCTCTGTTATTACTCCCACTCGATAGTGCTCGGTGGTTTTGAGCTGATGTCAAACACAACGCGGTTGATGCCTTTTACTTCGTTAATGATCCTGTTGGAGATTATGCCTAAAACCTCGTAGGGGAGTTTTGCCCAGTCGGCGGTCATCCCGTCCACGCTCTTAACCGCCCTGACGGCGACAACATTTTCATAAGTCCTCTCGTCGCCCATGACCCCGACGGTCTTGATGGGAAGAAGGACGGCAAATGCCTGCCATATCTCGTGATAAAGCCCGGCCTTCTTTATCTCCTCAAGGACAATGTCGTCGGCCTTGCGTAATATCTCGGCCCTCTGGGGAGTAACTTCATCTATGATCCTTATTGCAAGCCCGGGCCCGGGAAACGGATGGCGGCTGATAATTTCATCAGGCATCCCAAGCTCCCTGCCAAGAACTCTCACCTCGTCCTTGAAAAGCTCTCTGAGCGGCTCAATGAGCTTAAGCTTCATGTCCTTCAACAGCCCGCCGACATTATGATGGCTTTTTATTGTGGCTGACGGCCCCTTGAATGAGGTGCTTTCTATAACATCGGGATAAAGCGTGCCCTGCGCAAGGTATTTCGCGTCTTTGATCTTCAAGGCCACTTCCTCAAACACATGTATAAATTCATTGCCGATGATCTTTCTTTTCTTCTCAGGGTCGGTGACGCCCTTTAATTTTTTCATGAATCTCGTTGAGGCGTCAACGCAGATGATATTCATGTGGAAATGTTTCTTCAACATGCCTTCGACCTTCTCCGCCTCTTTATATCTCAGGACGCCGTTGTCTACGAATATGCAGGTAAGCTGCTTGCCGATGGCCCTGTTGATCAGGACCGCCGTCACAGCGGAATCAACGCCGCCGCTTATCGCGCAGACTACTTTGTCCCTGCCGACCTTTTCCCTGATCGCCAGAGTTGTCGTTTCGATAAACGAGTGCATCGTCCATTTCGGCCTGCACTTGCAGACGGTGAATATGAAATTGCGGAGGACCTTTGTGCCGTTGTCCGTGTGCGCTACCTCGGGATGAAATTGCAGTGCGTAGAATTTTCTGGCCTTGTCCGCCATGGCCGCGATAGGGGAATTGCCCGTGTGGGCGATGGGAACAAAACCCTTAGGCGGTTTCACGATCTTATCACCATGACTCATCCAGACGACAGTGACGGGTGATGGGTGACGGGTAACGGTCTTTTTTACTTCTGTCTTCTGTCTTCTGCCTTCTGTCTTCTGCTTTATTATTCCTTTAAGTAAATCCGCATCGTCGTCAATCGCCAGCTCAGCGCGCCCGTATTCTCTCTTTGCCGACTTTGCGACCTTTCCGCCAAGACAGTGGGCCATAAGCTGCATACCGTAGCAAATCCCAAGGACCGGGACCCCGAGTTCAAAGATTTTCTTGTCCGATATGGGAGCGTTTTTATCGTAGACGCTTGAAGGTCCGCCCGAAAGGATTATCCCTTTCGGGGCAAACTCCCTGATCCTCTCGATGGTGACGTTGTACGGCAGTATCTCGGAATATACCTTCTGCTCCCTCACCCTTCGCGCGATGAGCTGGGTATATTGCGAGCCGAAATCAAGTATAAGTATTTTTTCTTTGAAGTCCATGGATCCGTGAAAGAACCGCTTATTTCATTAATAAGCCTGCTGTATACCGTTAAAGAGTCTACAGCAGGCCGTGAATTTTCATGGCGTCCCCAAAGGGATTCGAACCCTTGTTACCGCCGTGAAAGGGCGATGTCCTAGGCCGGGCTAGACGATGGGGACACTGGTGAGCCGCGTTGGATTCGAACCAACGACCCACGCCTTAAAAGGGCGTTGCTCTACCTACTGAGCTAGCGGCCCTTTTTAAAAGGGCTTAATCCGTTACCCGGTAATAACGGACAATTAGTATAGCAAAAAGTTTAATTAAAAAAAAACAGGCTTAGTTTTAGCGCTAAGCAGTCAGTAAATGTATTTTATAATTTGATTTACTCGTTACACGCTACCAGTCAGTCATGCGTTACTTTTTAAACGGGTCCTTCACGATCACGACTTCATCCCGTCTCTGTCCTGTGGAGACAATGTCAATTTTTACATTTAGCGCTTCGCTGATGAAATCAATGTATGCCCTTGCCTGTTTCGGGAGGTCTTTCAGTTTTTTCACACCCTCAGTGTTGGTCTTCCATCCCTTGAATTCCCTATACACGGGCTCACATAACTCCAGGACCCGCGCGTCCTGCGGCATGTCGGCGATTTTGCATGCAACGCCTTTTTTGCTGCACTCGCACCGCTTGTACGGGTCTTCGTATGTGTAGGACGTGCAGACCTTTATTGTATCGAGATCATCAAGCACATCAAGCTTGGTCAGGGCGATGCTCGTGAATCCGTTTATCCTTATTGCGTGCCGCAGGCTGACGAAATCCAGCCAGCCGCACCTTCTCGGCCTTCCTGTGGTTGCGCCGTATTCGCCGCCTTTCAGCCGGATGTCCTCTCCGAGCTTATCTTTCAATTCCGTTGGAAAGGGGCCTCCTCCAACGCGGGTTGTATACGCCTTCATAACTCCGACGATGCCGTCTATCCTTTTGGGGCTTACGCCGAGTCCGGTGCAAACACCTCCGACAGACGCGTTTGATGAGGTGACATAAGGATAGGTCCCGTGGTCAATATCAAGCAGGGTCCCCTGCGCCCCTTCAAACAACACATCCTTGCCGTTTTCTATAAATTTGTTTACGAGAACAACTGTATCTGTAATAAACGGGGAAAGGTATTCCGCGTACTTCATATATTCTGAATAAATTTTCTCCAGGCGCAGCTTGCCGCTGTGATATTTCTTTTCAAGCAGGAAATTCACGTCTGCCAGGTTTGCCTTTAATTTTTCCCTGAAACCGTTAGTGTCCAGCAGGTCGAGCATCCTGAAGCCAACCCGCGACATCTTGTCTACATACGCCGGGCCGATGCCCCTGCCTGTCGTGCCTATCTTTTTTGAGCCTTTTGATTCTTCATTCTTTCCGTCAAGCAGCATGTGATAGGGCATGATGACGTGCGCGCCGCCGCTGATAAAAAGATTATTGCCGACGTAGATCTTCCGTTTTTTCAGCCCTTCGATTTCCTCAATGAGCGATTTTGGATCAATGACAACCCCGTTGCCGATGATGCAGGTCTTGCCTTTATGCAGCACGCCGGATGGAATTACGTGCAGGACATACTTCTCATTCTTTATCATCACGGTGTGACCCGCGTTATGTCCGCCCTGGTAGCGCGCAACAACATGGGCGCTTTCCGTGAGAAGGTCTACTATCTTGCCTTTCCCTTCGTCGCCCCACTGGGCGCCAACAACCACAATATTTGACATTATTTTTCCCCCAAATTAATTAGACAGGCAGATGAATCTGCTTTACTGAAAGGATATTCGGAAGTTTCTTGATCTCGGAAAGGACCTCTTTTGAAACGGGCGCGTCAACACTGACGACCGATATGGACTTGCCGCCCTGTTTTTCCCTTCCGAACTGCATCCGTGCAATATTTATATTATGCTTGGCTAACACAGTCCCTATGCCGCCGATCACGCCGGGCTTGTCGTTGTTCGACAGCACCAGCATTTCCCCTTCGGGCACAACCTCAACCGGGAAATTGTTGATCGCTATGATGCGCGGTTCCTTTTTTCCGTAAAGGACACCCGCGACCATGCTTTCTTTCGCTCCTGATTTTATCTTGATGATTATCATGTTGTGATAGTCCCCGGCCTCGCCGGTGGTGATCTCTTTTAACGTTATCCCTCTTTCCTTAGCGATCAAAGGGGCGTTGATAAAATTTACCGTCTCTTCAAGGATTGGGGTCAAAACACCTTTTAACGCTGCAACGGTTACCGGCTCCAATGAAAGCCCCGCGACCTCGCCGCGGTATTCTATGGTAATGCTTTCAATGCCTCCGTCAAAAATCTGCGAGAGGAAGCTTCCCATCTTTTCCGCGAGATCTATATAAGGCTGCATAAGGGGCCGCATGTCTGCCGAGACAGACGGGAAATTGACCGCGTTTCTGATCGTTCCATAAAGCAGATAATCAACGATCTGATGGGAAACCGCTATGGCAACATTCTCCTGCGCGTCTTCAGTTGATGCCCCGAGATGAGGGGTGCAGATGAAATTATCAAGCTCAAGAAGCGGGGATTCGCCCGGCGGCTCTTTTTCAAATACATCAAGGGCGGCGGCGGCAACATGACCTGATTTCAACGCGTCATGCAGCGCCTTTTCGTCAACAATGCCTCCGCGCGATGCGTTAATGATCCTCACGCCTTTTTTCATTATGCCGATGCTTTTGGCGTTTATCATATTTCTTGTTTCATTTGTCATCGGGACGTGAATGGTGATGAAATCGGATGTCTTTATCAACTCGTCCAGATCCACTACAGTCACTCCGAGGGTCTTTGCCTTTTCCTCGCTTAAAAACGGGTCATACGTTATGACCTTCATGCCCATTCCAAGCGCTATCTTTGCGACATGAGCGCCTATATTTCCGAGTCCGATGATCCCGAGGGTCTTATTGCAAAGCTCAACGCCCATGAACTTCTTCTTTTCCCATTTGCCCTGTTTCATAGAGGCGGTGGCCTGAGGTATCTGCCGCGCCATGGAAAAGAGCAACGCCATTGTGTGCTCAGCGGTTGTGACCGTGTTTCCTCCAGGGGTGTTCATCACGACAATGCCCTGTTTTGTGGCGGCAGTCTTGTCAACATTATCGAGCCCTGATCCTGCGCGCCCGATAACTTTTAATTTTTTTGCGTGCTCCACAATATCTGTGGTCACCTTTGTAGCGCTGCGGACCACGAGGGCATCATAATTGCCGATTTCTTTTTTCAGCTCCTCGGGCGGCATACCTGTTTTTACATCGACAGTCAGCCCCGCCTTTTTCAGTATGTCCACACCCTTAGGGGAGATGTTGTCGCTGACAAGTACTTTTAATTCTTTCTGCTCAATGCTTTTCTTCATATTTTTCTCTCTTTGTCAGGAAGGGCGCGTTGAACGTGCCCCTGCAATTACCCGTTCTTCTTTTGAAATTCCTGCATAAATGTTATCAAGGCGTCAACGCCCTCTTCCGGCATGGCGTTGTAAATGCTGGCCCTCATGCCGCCGACGCTGCGATGGCCTTTAAGCGCTACTAATCCGGCGGCCTTTGCCCCTTCAATAAATTTATTGTCGAGTTCAGCATTCTTCAGGGTAAACGGTATGTTCATCCATGAGCGGTATTGCGGATCGACCGGATTTTTATAAAACCCGGACTTATCAATAGCGGCATAAAGCTTATCAGCCTTGCGCTTATTTATCTCCGCCATCTCCGTCAGGCCGCCCTTTCTCTTTATCCATTCAAACACCAGCCCTGCGATATACCATGCGTAAGTAGGCGGCGTGTTGTACATGGAATCATTTTCCGCGTGTGTCTTGTAAGTGAACATAACAGGCGTTCCGGGAAGCGGATCGCCGATCAGGTCTTCTCTGATGACCACGATCGTCAAACCGGCGGGACCTATATTCTTCTGAGCTCCAGCATAGATGAGGCCGAATTTAGACACATCGATCGGACGTGAGAGGACCGTTGAAGACATGTCGGCAACAATCGGGACCTTGCCCGCGTCCGGGATGGAATCGAACTCCACTCCGCCGATGGTTTCATTTGGCGTGTAATGAACATATGCGGCATCCGGATTGAGTTTCCAATCAGATCTCGGCGGCACGGTTGTGAAATTTTTGGCCTCGCTCGTTGCAACGACATTCACTGTGCAGTAACGCTTGGCCTCTGAGATCGCCTTCTTTGACCATTGCCCTGTATTGATATAATCAGCGGTCTTTTTATCACGCAATAAATTCATGGGTATCATCGCAAACTGGGTTGACGCACCGCCTTGAAGGAAAAGGACTTTGTAATTATTGGGAATTCCCATTATTTCCCTCAGGTCTGTTTCAGCCTTTTTGGCGATGGAGATATATTCCTTGCCCCTGTGGCTCATCTCCATTACGGACATGCCGCTTCCGCGCCAGTCAAGCATCTCGGAGGCGGCCTGCTCCAAAACTTCCTGCGGCAGCATTGCCGGCCCTGCGCTGAAATTAAATACGCGTGACATCATGCGGCCCCTTTTTCCGACACTGTACAAATCCTGTTGAACGATGCCGGATAATTGTTAGTAACTTCGACGTCATTGTTTATTGACACCATTTTTTTTGAAACCATCTGTGATAAATATATTTTCATCTTATCTTCTTTAGTTTAGATTTTATGAGCTGTATACAATAAGGGAACATTGACGATTCCGGCATGTGATTTAACTAATCTTATCGACTTTGAAGGGTATCATTTCGACCGTGTTTTGTCAAGTTGGTTACCTCTGGAAACCTCAACAAATTATCAACACCTGTTTTCCCTTTTCTTTTATGTCCGGTTGCCTCCTAATCAACAATGCCAACAACCTTTCTACTCTTTTTTATTTTAAATATATAAAGATAAAAAGAATAAGACAGAGAGAAAACTATATTTAGAAAAATTAAAATATCAAAAAAACTCCTTGCTCAATGAAGAAAGAATTATATATACTCTTTCAGACAAAGCTGCGAGCAGACAAAAGACCCAGGAACTACTGTAACTTTTTGTAAGCCCGTTTTATTTTCTAAAGCAGAATAAAACAAGGTAAGGTATAGATTTAAAATAGCTGCCATAACTTTCTAACCCTTAACAACGAAAGCTAAAATCAGTATTGAGAGCAGTCTCGCTTGTCAGTGCTGTGTATTTTATCCATTAAGCTTCTCATTGAATTCATTTTACAGCCGTGTGCTGCGTGTAAGTCTAATAAAGAAATAAAGATATTTCCTTGACAGCGACTCTGCTAAGTGATATTTACGATAGTAAGAGTGGTTGGGCAGCTCAGCCTTTTTTTATGGATAAAAAAGCGGCATAATGGACAAGCCTGTTCAAAAAAAACCGCCAGATGACGGTGGCCCGTGTGAAGATGTTCGCAGCGGATTAGGTCTTAATACGCTATGGCGTGCCTATGTGGAAAATCTCATTTGTGTGCAGGGAAGAGGCATCCCCGATATTGCCACAATGAACGACCGTTACATGGCGTTTGCCTACACTGTGCGGGACCGCATGATGAACAGGGCCGCCCACGCGCTTCATACGTACAAGGAAAAAAATTTTAAGGTCGTCTGTTATCTCTCAGTGGAATTTCTCATGGGCCCGCATCTCGGCAATAATCTTATCAACCTCGGCATATACAGCGAGGTGCGCGACGCCCTTAAGGCAGCCGGGTTCGACATCGATCAGCTCCTTGAGCAGGAAGAAGAGCCCGGCCTCGGCAACGGAGGACTCGGACGTCTTGCGGCGTGTTACCTTGATTCGATGGCAACACTTGAAATCCCGTGCTTTGGATACGGAATAAGGTATGAATTCGGTATCTTCGACCAGGAGCTGCGGGACGGGTGGCAGGTTGAAAAGACGGACAAGTGGCTCAGGTTCGGCAATCCCTGGGAGATCGCGCGCCCGGAAGTTGTTATAGATGTTAAGTTAGGAGGCCGCACCGAGAGTTATTTGGACGAACAGGGACGCTATTGCGTGCGTTGGGCGCCACACCGCATTGTAAGAGGCACTGCCTATGACACACCGGTGATAGGCTACAGGGTCGGGGCCTGCAATACTCTTCGTCTGTGGAAGGCCGAGGCAACCGAGTCTTTTGATCTTCAGGCTTTTAGCCACGGCGATTATTATCGCGCTGTTGAGGACAAGGTTGTGTCAGAGAATGTTACCAAGGTCCTTTATCCGAATGACGAGCAGCTTCAGGGCAAGCACCTCCGGCTTGAACAACAGTACTTCTTCGTCTCCTGTTCTATGCAGGACATTATTCGAATTCATCTCGGAAGGGGTAAAAGCCTCGACACGCTCCATGAAACCTACGCAGTCCAGCTCAACGATACCCATCCGTCCATAGCTGTTGCCGAGCTTATGCGCCTGCTCATAGACGAGCGCCTGATGGATTGGGAAAAGGCATGGCACATTACCGTGAATACCTTTGCATATACAAACCACACCCTTCTGCCAGAGGCGCTGGAAAAGTGGTCCCTGCAATTATTCGGGGAACTTCTGCCGAGGCATCTTGAGATCATCTTCGAGATCAACTGGAGATTTCTTGAGGATGTGAAAAGGCGGTATCCGGGTGACGAAGACCGTGTGAGGCGGATGTCGATTATCGACGAAACAGGCGGCCGCTTTATAAGGATGGCGAACCTTGCATGTGTCGGCAGTCATGCCATAAACGGTGTGGCAGCTCTGCACACCGGGCTTTTGAAAAGCACAGTCCTGCGCGACTTTTACGAATTCAGCCCGGAGAAATTCAGCAACAAGACCAACGGCGTCACACCGCGCCGCTGGATGGTCCTGAGCAACCCCGGACTGACTGAACTTATCACCGGTAAGATCGGCCCCGGATGGATCAAGGATTTAAATGAACTCAGGAGGATCGAGGAATTTGCGGATGACAAAGAGTTCCGCGATGAGTGGCGCAGCGTGAAATTTGAAAACAAAAAAAGACTTGCGGCACGGATAAAAGAGGTGACAGGTATAATTGTAAATCCAGATTCGCTCTTCGACATGCAGGTCAAGCGCATCCATGAATACAAGCGCCAGCATCTCAATGTCCTTTACATCATCTCACTCTATATTCAAATCAAGCTTAACCCGAATGTTGACATCGTACCCCGGACATTCATCTTTGGAGGCAAGGCCGCCCCAGGCTATTTTATGGCGAAGCTGATGATCAAGCTCATCACCTCTGTCGCTGAGGTGATCAATAACGATCCTGATGTGCGCGGACGGCTGAAGGTGGTGTTCTTTCCCGACTTCAATGTAAAGAACGGGCAGAGGATATACCCTGCCGCCGACCTGTCGGAGCAGATCTCGACAGCCGGGACAGAGGCGTCAGGGACCGGGAACATGAAGTTCGCAATGAACGGCGCGCTGACCATCGGCACGCTTGACGGCGCTAACGTAGAGATACGGGAAGAGGTCGGCGCTGAGAATTTCTTTCTCTTCGGGCTCACGGCAAAACAGGTACAGGAGGCAAAATCGCAGGGGTACAATCCCTCTGCGTTCTATTATTCAAACCAGCAGTTGAGAGAAGTAATGGAGCTCATACGGGGCGGGCGCTTTTCTCCTGACAATACCGACCTGTTCAGGCCGCTCCTGGACACCCTCATGTATCACGACGAATACATGCTCTTTGCGGATTTTCAATCCTACATCGACTGTCATGCAAGAGTGGAAGCGGCATACCGTGACCGTGAAAACTGGACGCGGATGTCCATTCTGAATACGGCGCGCATGGGAAAGTTTTCCTCCGACCGCGCGATAAAAGAATACTGCCGTGACATCTGGAAGGCGGAGCCTGTGGTTGTTGACATGTCAGGAAATGTGGAGTGGACGATACAGGAAAGGGCCGCAAGCATGTCAAAGCGAGGAGTAGCAAGTAGACAGTAGCAAGTAGTTAGTAGAAGGAGGGCGCGGATGCCGCAGGGCCTTTATATTATGAGCGAGGAACCGCAGGCGGGGAAATCAGTTGTCATGCTCGGCCTGATGGAGCTCCTCACACGGACCGGATTGAAGACCGGATTTTTCAGGCCTCTGACCCGCGCTGGAGCTCAACGCGACCGCGCCATTGAGCTTCTTACATCCCGCTACGACCTTAACCTCCCTTATGAGAGCATGTTCGGATGCACTGTTGAAGAAGCGCAGAAGATGGTATCGGCAGGACAGTATGATGAGCTGCTCAAGCTGGTCCTTGATAAATACAAAACACTGGAATCCCGCTGTGATTTTATATTGTGTGTAGGCACTGATTTCACGGGCGCTGCCCCGCTGCCCCTTGAATTAGATCTCAACGCGGACGCAGCCAATAACCTCGGATGCCTCATATTACCGGTGGTCAAAGGGAGCGGCAGGACAGTTGCGGAGATCGTTGAATTGGCAAGCGCTTTTCTCGAATCTCTGGAAAAAAGACATTGCGATGTCCTCTCAATTATCGTCAACCGGGTCGCACCTGATCAGGTCCGGGAATTATCCGCCCGGCTAAGGTCCGCGATTACACAAAAAACATCCTTCTTCGTCGTGCCTGAGGTCGACGCGCTCGGCAAACCGACAGTCGGAGAGATCGCGACTGCGCTTAATGCCGCCCTCATAATCGGAGACGCTGCCGGTCTTTACAGGGATGTCGCCCACTTCACAGTCGCTGCTATGGAGCTTCCTCATTTTCTTGACTACCTGCGGGAGGGCAGCCTGATTATCACACCCGGTGACCGTTCGGACATTATCCTTGGGACGCTGATCGCGGACGCATCAGGGGCATATCCGCATATCGCCGGACTGATGCTGACGGGCAACCTTATGCCCGCCCCTCAGGTGAAAAGGCTTGTTGAGGGATTGAACAAATCACAGGTCCCGGTCTTTATTGTTTCAACAGACACCTTTACAACTGCCATGCAGGCAAGTTCGGTAAAAGGCACGATCACTCCCGGCAACACGCGCAAGATAGCGGCTGCGCTGGGAGTCATGGAGGCCAATGTCGACTTCTCCGAGCTTGGAAAACGCCTCTCGATGACCCGCTCGTCCCGCGTCACGCCGCTCATGTTCGAATACAAATTAATTCATACAGCAAAGGCTGACAGAAGACATATCGTGCTGCCGGAGGGTATTGAGGAAAGGGTCCTGCGCGCAGCGGAGATCCTGCTGCTCAGGGACGTTGTCGATATTACATTGCTGGGAAATCCGGATGAGATCCGGCAGAAGGCAGGCGCATTAGGACTGGACCTTCAAAAGGCGAATATCATCGACCCCGGGGCCACGGAGCTGCGCGAAACCTTTTCTAATACTTTCTATGAGCTGCGCAAACACAAGGGCATTTCCCCGGAGATGGCCCATGACATTATGACGGATGTCAGTTATTTCGGGACCATGATGGTTTACTCCGGACATGCTGACGGCATGGTATCGGGAGCGGTCCATACGACACAGCACACCATACGCCCCGCTTTGGAGATCATAAAAACAAAACCGGGCTGTTCGATAGTATCGAGCGTTTTCTTCATGTGTCTTGAAGACCATGTGGCGGTCTTCGGCGACTGCGCTGTCAACCCTGACCCAAGTGCGGAACAATTGGCGGACATAGCTGTCAGCTCAGCGGAGACCGCGCAACTGTTCGGCATCCAGCCTCTCGTTGCGATGCTCTCATATTCCACCGGGGAGTCCGGAAAGGGCGAAGAGGTGGACAAGGTCAGGGAGGCGACGCGCATCGCAAGACAGCTCCGTCCTGATCTCAAGATCGAAGGGCCGATCCAGTACGACGCGGCAGTCGATGTGAATGTCGCCCGCACAAAGATGCCGGGCAGCGAGGTCGCGGGCCATGCCACTGTGTTTGTGTTTCCCGACCTCAACGCAGGCAACAACACATACAAGGCCGTGCAGCGTTCTGCAAATGCAGTGGCCATCGGTCCTGTGCTTCAGGGGCTGAAAAACCCGGTGAATGACCTAAGCCGCGGGGCAACGGTGACGGACATAGTTAACACCGTTGCCATCACCGCGATTCAGGCACAGTCGAAGGAGTTTGAGAAATGAAGGTCCTCGTCATCAACTCCGGGAGCTCATCGATAAAGTATCAGGTGTTCGACGCCGTGGAGTTCTCCGTGCTCGCAACCGGACTGCTCGAAAGGATCGGAGAACACAACAGCAGGCTCGTTCACCGGTGGAGAGAATCGTCGGGCAGTTTCGTGGAAAGAATTTATGGGGGGCAGGTTTCAGACCATAGACAAGGTTTAATACTTGTTGACACCGTTATCGAAGAGTCCGGCATAATCGGAAACAGGAACGAACTCTCAGGCATAGGCCACCGCGTTGTCCACGGAGGAGAAATTTTCCACGAACCTGTATTGATAGACAATACGGTAGTGGATTCGGTCCGAAGGCTGCTGCCGCTTGCGCCTCTGCATAATCCTGCAAACCTGATGGGAATAGAGGCGTCCCTTGAGCATATGCCTGATGTGCCGCAGGTGGCGGTATTTGACACATCATTTCACCAGACAATGCCTGAGCACGCATTCCTTTACGCCCTTCCGTACGAGTTGTACACAGAACACCATGTCCGCAGGTACGGATTTCACGGGACATCGCATCAGTACGTTGCGAACCGGGCAGCCGGACATTTAGGAAGACCTCTGCTGGAACTGGACCTCATAACTCTTCACCTTGGAAACGGGGCGAGCGCGGCAGCTTTGAAAGGCGGCAAGAGCATTGATACCTCGATGGGCATGACCCCGCTCGAAGGCCTGATAATGGGGACCCGCTGCGGAGATATCGATCCTGCAATACAATTTTATTTAAGCAGAAGCGCCGGGAAAACGAGTGACGAATTAGAATCGCTGCTGAACCACGAGAGCGGGCTCCTCGGCATATGCGGCGCAAATGATATGCGCGAGATACAGCGGTCCGCGGAACAGGGGAACAAGAGGGCGCGGCTTGCGATCACGATGTTCTGTTACAGGATAAAGAAATACATCGGCGCGTATTATGCTGTGCTGGGAAGGGTCGACGCGATAGTCTTTACCGGAGGGATAGGGGAAAATGCTTCGCAGGTGCGCAAGGGCTCATGCGAGGGACTCGATTGCCTCGGCATCATGATAGATGATGACAAAAACAAATTACAGTATGAAGGTGTCTTTGAGATACAGAGGGCTGAAGGGCAAGTAAAACTCCTCGTGGTCCCGACGAACGAGGAGCTCGCGATAGCGAGACAGACGATGCAAATAATTTCTGCATCCGGCGTAACACCAAAAAATGTTCAATGACGGAGGCTGATATGAAAAGAGAAATTCCGGACTTTACTGTTTCCCGTCTTGGCGAGTGCAGTATCACTTCGCCCATGACCGATGTGCCGTTTGTCCATGACGACGGGCACGTGCTATTCGACTCCCATTTAGGGAAGGTCAGGGAGTGCCTTGACGCGGGTTGCGAGCCTCCGCAAATGGAGATAGCCGGTCCGAGGGAGAAGATATTCTTTGAACCTTCGTCCCTCAGATGCGGCATTGTCACCTGCGGCGGGATATGTCCGGGACTCAACGACGTGATCCGTTCCATAGTGCTCAGCCTTTACAACCATTACGGAGTGAGGACAATCTACGGTTTCCGTTTCGGCTTTGAGGGCCTTGTCCCCAAATACGGCCATGAACCAGTCGCCCTTACCCCTGAGACAGTAAAGGGCATTCATAAGAGCGGGGGATCGGTCCTCGCCTCATCCCGCGGGGCGCAGGATATCGGCGTGATGGCAGATACCCTTGAGCGATTGAAAATAGGGGTCCTCTTTACCATCGGAGGCGACGGGACCCTTCGCGGGGCGAGCGCGATCGCGGAGGAGGTGAAACGGCGGGGGCTGACGATCTCAGTTATAGGAATTCCAAAGACGATCGATAATGACATTGCTTTCATTCAGGAGACCTTTGGTTTTGAAACGGCTGTGACAGAGACAAAGACATCGCTCTACTCCGCGCACGTCGAGGCCACGGGTGCGCGTAACGGCGTCGGCCTCGTGAAGTTGATGGGACGCCACTCAGGATTTATCGCGGCATACGCGACACTCGCAAACAGCGAGGTAAATTTCTGCCTGGTGCCTGAGGTTCCCTTTACCCTTGAGGGTTTTCTCGCATCGCTGGAAGAGAGACTTTCAAAAAAGGGCCATGCCCTTGTTGTGACAGCCGAGGGGGCGGGACAGTACCTCATGGAGGACACGCATACCCGTGATGCTTCCGGCAATGTGCGGCTTGGGGACATCGGCATTTTTTTGAGGGACCGGATTAGACGCCATTTTGAAGAAAAGCATATTGAGATGAACCTGAAATATATTGACCCGAGCTATACGATCAGGAGTATGCCTGCGAATGCGCGGGACGCGGCCCTCTGCCTCCTGCTCGGACAGAATGCGGTCCACGCGGGAATGGCGGGAAAGACAGACATGATCGTCAGTGGATGGCGCGGAGATTTCACGCACGTGCCGATCTCTGCGGCAGTTTCGCGGCGCAAACAGCTTGACACCGAACACTGGCTTTGGGCCGCGGTGCTTTCATCCACCGGGCAGCCAAAGAGCATGTGATAAGATGGAAAAGGAGAAGAGACTCATGGACCTGTCACCCAACAAAACCAGGATCGTCTGCACAATTGGCCCTTCTTCTGATTCGCCGGAAATTTTACGGGAGATGATCAGGGCCGGCATGAATGTGGCGCGCCTCAATTTTTCACACGGCGCATTTGAAGAACATAAGAGAGTTATCGGCTCTATCCGCGCGGCGGCAAAAGAAGAAGGCAGGCGTGTCGCAATCCTCGCAGATCTTCCGGGCCCGAAGATACGCATAGGAATGCTTGCAAATGAACCGGTCTGGCTGAAGCCGGGCTCTTTAATTAAACTGACCACCGAAGAGTGCGTTGGAGATGAGCAGCGCGTCTTTGTCAGTTTCAGTAAATTGCCCCGGGTGGTGAAACAGGGTGACATTATTTTTTTAAGCGACGGCCTGATCCAGCTTGAAGTGGTCCGTGTCGAAGGCAGCGACGTGCAGTGCCGCGTCATAGTTGGCGGAGAGCTGCGCTCCCGGAAGGGACTTAATCTGCCGGGCATAGACCTCGGCATCAGCGCATTCACCGAACGCGACCGCGAGTGCCTGCGCTTTGCGCTTGAAGCTGGCGTTGATGCGGTCAGCCAGTCATTCGTCGAGAGGGCCTCGGACATCACGGCAGTGCGGGACGCGGCGACATCACTCGGATATAATCCATTTGTCATCGCCAAGATCGAACGGTCGAGCGCGCTCGATCATCTCGATGAGATCATCGAAGCAGCGGACGGCATCATGATCGCCCGAGGAGACCTCGGAGTTGAAATTCCGATTGAGCGGATCGCGGTTGTTCAGAAGCATTTGATACGAGAAACGAACCTGCGCGCCAAGCCGGTGATCACGGCAACTCAGATGCTTGAGTCGATGACGGACAACCGGAGGCCCACAAGGGCGGAGGCCACTGATGTGGCGAACGCCATTCTCGACGGCACTGATTGTGTCATGCTTTCCGAGGAGTCGGCCACAGGAAAGTATCCTGTAGAGGCTGTCTCGGTATTGTCGAGGATTGCCGCTTCTACTGAGCCCCATCGCCCAATGTGCGGTATAAAAGATTCTTCGCCGGACATCAAAAGCCTTATCTCCCTCAGCGTCGAGACGATCTTTGAACATTCTGCCCCGGCTGCGGTATTCGTTCCGACAAAGAGCGGGGCTACGGCAAGGAGCATTTCGCGGTTCAGGCTTCCAGTCTGGATAGTTGCCGTCACGTCGCATGAGGCGACCTGCCAGAGACTGCAATTTACTTATGGAGTATTTGCGGTGTGCGAACCCTCGCATCCTGAGAACTGGCGTGTGTACGTTAAGGACTGGCTCGCGTCGCACAGCATCAAAGGTAAATTCGTGGTGCTGACAGAGGGGCCTTCTTCAAGGCACTCTGAAACGAACCATCGTGTCGAGATCATCGAGATCGAGGGACCGAGTTAAAGAGTTAAGAGGGTAAAGACGATATGATGAGAAGGCTTATTATTTTATTGTTATCAGCTTTTGTCCTTGCGGGATGCGCTCAAGTCTCCGGATACCTTGGATTTCTTCAGAGGCACAAAAGCGTAGAGAACGCCTTCCAGAATCAGCAGCGGGTGGAATTGCTTATGGAACTCTCCCCGGAGGACTGCTTCCGCCTCCAGGGTTACCTTGCCTTCAGTTCGCAACGGGACACTCCCCTTCTCTCCGTAATCGTATCTAATCGCTTCGGGAAGGATGAAGTGGTAGTTGCCAGGGAGCTCGTGATTGGCATCCCCTTTTACACCGTCTTTGTCCCTGAAGGGGAATATACATTATTCTTCTTTGCGGACCTCGACCGGAACGGTACTTTTGATTCACATGAGTTGGTCGGACAGACCTCACCTGATGATCCCGTCAGGGTAGCTGCCGGCCTGACAAAGGATAGCTTTACAGTGGAAGGCCCGAAGGTTGCAATTGATTTTGACCGTCCCAGAGTTTCCGCTTTTCCACTGCAAATCAAGGTCACTCACCGCACCTATATTTATGACTCTCTGAGAGATGATTTCTTCGATGCCCGCTACGGACAGGTGGGGCTTTACCAGCCCACCGCATTGATCACCCATACACAGGGATTTTTCTTTGGCCTTGAAGAATATGACGCCCGCAAGATACAGGTCCTTTTTGTTCACGGGGTCGGCGGCACGCCTCAGGACTGGAAGTTTATCATCGATGGAATGGACCGGGCACGGTTCCAGCCGTGGTTTTTTTATTATCCTTCAGGTCTTCCCCTCGAAAAACTCGGCTCACTCCTTGCGCGGATAATTATCGATATTAACAAAAGCATCGTCAATAACCGCCTGATAATCGTGGCCCACAGCATGGGGGGGCTGGTGGCCCAGGATGCCATCAACAAGCTCTGCCGCGACGGGACCCCTGAATATCTCAAAATGTATATTTCCTTTTCAACACCTTACGGGGGAGTCGGGGGTGCGAAGACCGGAGTTGAATATGCCCCGCTCGTTGTGCCTTCCTGGAAGGACGTTGCTGAGGGGAGCGCTTTTCTTGATAACATGTACCGGCAAAGGTGCAGTCCGGAGTCGCCTTCTTATCTTTTTTTCGGTTACAGGGACGACTCCCTTGTCAGATCGAGCGACAGCAGCGACGGTGTCATTACACTTAAAAGCCAGTTGGACCCGAGGAAGCAGTTTGCTGTTCAAAAGGTCTACGGGTTTGATGCTACTCACGTTGGTATCCTGAACGATAAAGAGAGCCTGCGGGTCTTCAATCAGACCCTGGAATTAGCAGCTACTTCTCCCAAAAGACAATGAGTTCAAAACGCATAGTATTAAGACATCTATCAGCATTCTGGTCTGAAGAACGGAATTTATCGGTGCTGCTTGGAATAATTATTTTTTACTTTTTTATACTGCCCTCGCTGACGAGTGTGTTTGGAGAAAGGCTGGCCATCAACCTCCTGACCAACTTAACTTACTCTCTGCTGTTTCTGGCCGGTGTGTTTGAATTGACCCGCCACAAAGTCATCCAGACGGTTTTTGCCGTGATAGTCGCGTTGATCATATTTGTCCGCTGGGCGCGTTTGATATCCGGCGGGACCTGGCTGGCGGGATGGGACATTTTTTTATCGCTTGTGTCCTCGCTTGCTTTTGCGGTTGTTGTTTTGGGCCATGTGTACAAGGAAGGGCCGGTGACTGGCCACCGGATACAGGGCGCTGTTGCCGCATACCTGCTGCTTGCAATGGCATTTTCTCTGGCATATTTTCTGATCGAGTTCATAGCTCCCGGCTCTTTTCAAATCCAGGACCGGCCCATGATGCAGATCGACAGTCAATCATGGAAGGTCTTTCATTATTTCAGTATCAGCACCATTACTACAGTGGGCTACGGAGATATCACTGCGATACATCCGATCGCCAGGAACCTTGCGATGGCGGAAGCGCTTGTAGGGCAGCTTTTCCCGGCCATTCTTATAGCGCGCCTGGTTTCATTGCATGTACAAAAGCACCGGGCAAAGAAAGAAGAGTGAAGGCCGTCATCAAATCAGAGGGACATGACCGCATTTGAAATGTCCCTGCTAAGACTGAAAAGTGTTTTGCTCAGGGCGGAAACAAATGCCTCATAGCCAGCGCCGTGGACTTCCTCGCTGATGTTCGATTCCCGTTTTAGGAGCATCCCTTTGTCCTTATCGAAAATCGCCCAGTGGGCCTTCATTTGCACGTACCCGCCAGGAGCGCCTTCAAAACGCATGATGCTGACCTCTACACGGTACCAGTGGGCCGCAGGCGGCTGCATAGCGGAAATCCATGGAGTCACAAAAAAGGATTCCGCGGGCAAAAGTGTAGAAATATTTTCTACGAGTACGCGGGTAATATCGTGATCAAGCGAGCCTGCCCACCTGTCAAATTCCGCGAGCCTGATCACGTTTTCGCCGGAGCGTGTCACGATCTGCGGCCTGTTCAGATAATCGGGAATGCGCAAAGGCCCGACCGCGACGATAACGCTTTTATCACGCGAGGCTTCTGCCGCCGGTCTACTTTCGATTTTTACGGAACTCAGTTGATAAAATCTGGACGGCGTGGAAGCGGCGCATCCGCAAAGCGTCAACAGAAAAAAAATTAACAGTACTCCTGGTCCACGAAAAAATACACGTGCCATGTCAGTCTCCTCCCGGTAAATTTTTACCTCTGATCAGGGCCTCAGGATGCCGGTCGAGATAATCAGTCAGGGAGCGGAGAGAGCGGGAAAGCTCGGAGATCTCATCAAGCGTCCTGCTTAAGTCATACCCTATATTTGCGTTCTGATCGGCGACCCGTTTGATGCCCGCGACCGCGCTTTGTGTCTCTTGCAGGGTTGTGCGCGCCGCCGCGAGGGTGTCCCTGATTCCCTGGGCCAATTCGGCTGGAACGCCTTCTTTTAATGCAAGGGTCTTTTCGGCCTGAGCAAAGGCCCCGCGGGCGGCCCCGGACGTTTCCTCAATGCTTGATGCAACAGGCGCAACTTTTGAATCGATATTTTTTGCGAGCGTGTCAATATTTCTTAGCGCCTGGTTCAGAGAGACAATGCCCTCTTTTAGCTCAGGGGAATTCACCAGCCGGTCGATGCCTTCGACCGCGCTGTCAAGCTTTTTGAGGGTCTGGCCGAGTTTAAGGTCCTGGATCGTTTTTGTCAGCTCCTCCAGCGGAGTGGGTATCGTAGGTATCTCGAGGGTTTTTTCTTTTCCCGCGAATTTGGCCGGCTTGTCGGGATAGAAATCAAGGTTTATCAGAAATTGTCCGGTAACGATGCTCTGCATCTGGAGCTGTGCCCTCAGCCCTTTCGCTATCATGGCCTTAAGGTTGTAGCCATCTTTCAGCTCGCCCACAATATCGGCCTGCGCCGGGTCAAGTTCGATGTAGACCGGAATAATAACTATGAGGTCTTTCAAATTCAAGCGCAGTTTTATGCCGGTGACCTGGCCTACCTTGACACCTCGGAATATGACTGGAGAGCCTACGTTCAGTCCCTTGACCGAGCCCTCGAAGAACATAACGTACTTATACGTTTTCTTGAAAAACTTCCCTGACCCGAAGACCACGACCCCGGCGATCACAAGGACGATGGCGCCGAGGACGAAAGCGCCGATAAGGCTTTTGTTGGCTTTTATCACATTGCCTCCGCTCCCCGCGTGAGAAAATTCCTCACCCTTGGGTCCCTGGAGCTTGATAGAAGTTCTTTAGGGTCCCCGCCGGCGATCATAGTTTTTGTCCCCGCGTCCAGGAAGAGAGAATTGTCGCCGATGGCAAAGATGCTGGCGAGTTCGTGCGTCACGATCACAACGGTTGCGCCGAGGCTGTCCCGCAGCTCCAGGATAAGATTGTCCAGCAGGCGCGCGCTGACCGGGTCAAGTCCGGCAGAGGGTTCATCGAAAAAAAGAATTTCCGGATCAAGGGCCATGGCCCTCGCAAGCCCCGCGCGCTTTTTCATACCGCCGCTGAGTTCGGAAGGATAGTAGTCTTCAAAACCCGCAAGCCCGACCAGTGCGAGTTTTATGGAAACTATTTCCCTGATCTCGTCGTCAGCCAGGTCTGTATACTCTTCAAGAGGAAGGGCCGTGTTCTCGGCAAGGGTCATGGAGCTCCAGAGTGCGCCGCTCTGATAGAGCACGCCGAAGTTTCTCATGATCCTCTCCCGCTCCTTCTCATCCGCGTCATAGAAGCTCACGCCCCGGTACAACACCTTTCCCTTTGCCGGTTCCTTAAGCCCGACCATGTGGCGAAGTAAGGTGCTCTTGCCGCAGCCGCTTCCTCCCATGATAACAAAGATGTCGCCTCTATTCACTGTGAAAGTGAGGTCTCTCTGTATCAGAAAGTCTCCGTATGCCATGGTGAGGTCCTGAACAACTATATGAGGCTCCGGCTTTTCCATGGCGCTCCAAATAAAAATTTATGATTAATACGCGCTAAATATTCAGAATGTTACATATTACAGTTATCACCGCCATAGCAACTACGATGCTCACAATGCCTGTCACCACCGCAGAAGTGGTGGCTTCTCCAACTGCCGAGGCGCTTCTGCCGCACTGCATACCTCTCATGCATCCGGAAAGCGCGACGAGCACACCGAAGACCGCCGCGCTGAAAAGGCCGATCCAGAAATCAGTAATGCTCACCGCCTCCCTGGTTGTGTTGTAGTACTCCGTGAAATTCAGGTCAAGCATGGTTACCCCGATGATCAGTCCGCCTAAAATGCCCATCAGGTCTGCGTAGAGACTGAGGATGGGCATCATGAGAAAAAGGGCCAGCATCCTCGGCAGAACGAGGAACTCAACAGGTGAGATGCCGAGTGTCTTCAGGGCGTCTATCTCCTCGTTCACCTGCATCGTACCAAGCTGGGCGGCAAAGGAAGCGCCGGTGCGGCCTGACATAATGATGCCGGTCATGATAGCGGCAAGCGCGCGGACCATTCCTATTCCCACGAGGCTTGAAACGTAGATCTGCGCGCCGAAGATCTTGAGCTGGATCGCCCCGATAAAAGCGAGGATAAGGCCCACAAGGATGCTGATAAGAGAGACGATGGGAAGCGCCTGCGCCCCGCATTGCTGTATCGTTAGAAAGAGGTCGGACCTGCGAAATCTCGCCCTGCCCTGAAGCAGTTTTAAAAATGCTGCAAAGGCCTCGCCGATAAAGGCCGTCATTTCAACAAGCGTCCGCCAAAATGTTAAAGCCGACCCGCCGACCTGTTCAAGAAGATGGATGCGTGCCGCTTCCTTTCTCACACCTTTTCTCTCCGGCGCGGCAGAGGCAAGGTCCAAAAGACGCTGAACGCCAGTCGGCAATCCGTTTTTGTCTACGCTCATATTGACACTGGCGCAGTGGGCGATGATTTTGACCAGGAACGTCAGGACCACCGTGTCCCAGCTCTTGAGGTCCAGCGTATTAAATATCACTTTCTCGACCCCGGAGTTGACGCTGATCTCTTCCCTGGTTTTACCGGCAGCGGGAACATCCATTCCAAGCACCCAGTCCCCCGCAAGGCTGATTTGCAATGTCTTATTGTCCGGCCTGTTGAAACTCAATTCGGGTTTCATGATTAAAATGATATCACTTAACCATGATATGTAAAGACGGACGCCACTTATAATCTCATTAGGAAATCTGCATTGACGTTGATTTTCGTTAGTGATACAAGAATTGTAAAAGGACTAATCTATAAAATGAGGTGGGCCATGAAAGCAGGGAAGAGAATTTTATTTGTAATAATCGGATCCATTCTGATCATTGCATCCGGATGCGCGCAAAAGCAGGTGAAGTATTCCGGGTTCCTTGAGAACTATCCAACCTTCCAACCGGGACCGAAAGGCGGCGTTGATTTCGTCTATTTGAAGGAGGGTGTCGACTTCAGTAAGTACAACAAGGTCATGCTGGATTACGTGGTGTTCTATTTAAAAAAGGACTCGGAGCACAAAGGGATCCAGGCGGAAGAGATGAAGGAGATGGCGGATGCGTTTCACCTTGCCGCAGTGAAGGCGCTGCAGGGGGCTTATCCCATTGTGGGAGAACCGGGCGCTGATGTACTGAGGGTGCGTGTTGCCATTACCGACCTTGAACCGAGCAATCCGGCGGCAAGCGGTATTACCACCGTGATACCTGTCGGTCTTGCTATAAGCGCAATAAAAAAGGGTGTAACAGGAAAACACACGGGCGTTGGAGGCGCGGGCATTGAGGCCGAGTTTCTCGATTCTCTCACAAATGAGCGGCTCGCTGCCGCGATTGATAAACAGGAAGGTTCAAAACTTTCAGGACTGACAAAGTTTGGGGCTGCAAAGGACGCCTTTGAATTCTGGTCGGAGAGGCTGAAAATATTTCTGGACAATGTTCACGGGATAAAATAATAACGTGCAATCAATTTGAACTCAGTTGCAATGGTTGCAGAAATGGAAGGCTGTTGAAAAATTTCTATGCGACACCTTGAAAGGGTAGTCAGTAGGCAGTAGTTGGGGACCCCTAACTACTGTCTACTCAACTACCAGCTACTGTTTTATTGTCGATTATAGAAATTCTGGAACAGGCTTTCATTTCGAGAGCAGGGAACAGGTTAGAGAAAGGGCTTACACATGGGATTTGAAGACAGAAAGATAATTTCATCGTTCATCATTTTCATATGCTCTGTATTTCTTTTCACAGGCTGCAAGAAAGAGCAAAAGATATCGGCGCCGCAGCCGCCGGTAGTTTCGGTTATGAATGTGAGCGCGAAGGATGTCCCGGTTTCCGCGGAGTATGTGGCGCAGACGCAGAGTTCTCATCTGGTCAACATACAGGCGCGGGTCAGCGGCTTCCTCGACAAATGCCTGTACACTGAGGGGGCTCTGGTGAAAGAAGGGCAGGTGCTTTTCCAGATGGATGCCAAGCCGTTTCAGGTGCAGCTTGACCAGGCACAGGCCGCCCTTGCCAAACAGGAGGCGGCTCTTGAAACAGCCCGTTTGAATCTCGCGCGCACAAAACCTCTCGCTGAGCAAAACGCTCTCTCGCAGAGAGACCTTGATGACGCAACAGGCCAGTACCAGTCCAATGCTGCTGCGGTTGAGCAGGCGAAGGCGCAGGTGGAAACAGCGAAACTAAACCTGTCCTACACGACGATCGCCTCTCCTGTGACCGGCGTCAGCAGTTCAGCGCGCCAGACAGACGGCACGTACATAAATCCGCAGAACAGCCTGCTTACCACGGTGGCGGTGCTTTCACCTATGTGGGTGAACTTCAGCATCTCCGAGAATGAAATACAAAGACTCCGCGACCAGTCCGCCAAAGGTCTGCTGCGCACTCCCGGCGCAGGAAATTACATAGTCGAGATCATACTCGTTGATGGTTCGGTCTATCCATATACAGGGCAGATAACTTTTGCCGAACCGTCTTATAACGCGCAGACCGGAACTTTTCTTATCCGCGCAAGTGTGAATAATCCTGATGGCGTACTGCGTCCAAACCAGTATGTGCGCGCCCGATTAAAGGGCGCTGTCAGGCCGAAGTCGATCATTGTGCCCCAGCGCGCGGTGCAGCAGGGATCAAGGGGCCACTTTGTCTGGGTGGTGGACAAGGACAACAAGGCTGAACAGCGGCCGGTAGTGACAGGCGAGTGGCACGGTGATGACTGGTTCATCTATGAAGGGCTTAAGGACCGTGAGCAGGTGGTGGTTGACGGCGGGTTCACGCTTCGTCCTGGCATGTCTGTAACTGTAAAGCCCTATAATTCCGGCCCTGCACTGAAAGCAAACTTATTAACCGACAGCAGATAAAGGGGACGTGATCCGTGTTCTCCAAATTCTTCATTGAGCGGCCTATCTTCGCTACTGTGATCGCAACCATCATATGCCTTGCGGGACTTGTTGCAATGCAGGCGCTCCCGGTTGAGCAGTATCCGAAGATCACCCCCGTGCAGGTCACGGTCACAACAACTTATCCCGGCGCTGATTCGCAGACCCTCGCTGACTCTGTTGCCGCTCCGATAGAGGCGCAGATAAACGGGGTGGACAACATGCTCTATATGTCTTCGGCGAGCTCCTCGAATGGACAATTGACTCTCACCGTCTATTTTACTCTCGATACTGATCCGGACATCGCGCAGGTGCAGGTGCAGAACCGGGTCAGTCTCGCAATGCCTCAACTGCCGGACGCCGTCGTGCAGCAGGGGGTGCAGGTGCAAAAAAAGGCCTCTTCGATCATGATGCTTATCGGCGTCCTTGCAAAGGGAGGGCGCTACAGCAGCGAGTACATCGCGAATTACGCCAATGTCTATGTCCTCGACGCCATCAAGCGCGTGCCCGGCGCGGGGCAGGCGCAGATCATGGGTGTGCCGGACCAGGCCATGCGCATCTGGCTGGACCCGGACAGGATGGCGTCTCTCGGGATCACAACAAGCGACATACAGCAGGCCGTTGCGAGCCAGAACGCACTGTACGGGGCCGGGCAGATCGGGCAGGAGCCCACATCGGGTCCTGTGCAGTTAACATTCCCTGTCGTAACTCAAAGACCGTTCACCCGGCCTGAAGAGTACGAAAATATAATCCTGCGCGCAAGCCGGGACGGAAGCAGCATAGTTCACCTGAAGGACGTTGCACACGCCGAGGTAGGCCTGATGCAATATGTAATCGACAGTAAACTCAACGGCACGCCCGCGACCTTTATAGTAGTTTACCAGCAGCCTGGGGCAAACGGCCTCGAAGTATCGGAGGCTGTCCGCAAGACCCTTGAAGAGATCAGACCCCGTTTCCCCGAGGGGATCGACTACGCGATCTCCCTTGACACAAATGATTTCGTCCGCATCTCGATCAAAGAGGTGGAAGACACACTGTTTGAGGCGATAATACTCGTTGTGCTTGTCGTATACCTTTTCCTCCAGAGCCTGCGCTCCACCATCATATGCGCCGTCGCGATCGTCGTCGCGCTTGTCAGCACCTTCACGGGGATGCTTGCATTAGGTTTTTCCATAAACATGCTCACACTCTTTGGCCTGGTGCTCGCAATAGGCATGGTCGTTGATGACGCTATCGTTGTGGTTGAAAACGTAGAGCGCAATATGGCAAGGTTCCATCTCTCGCCAAAGGAAGCGACGATCAAAGCCATGGGGGAAATATCCAGCTCGCTCGTTGCGGTGGTGCTGGTGATGGCGTCAGTCTTTATTCCCGCGGCATTTCTTCCCGGCACTACCGGGCAGCTCTACAAGCAGTTTGCAATTACAATTGTTATTTCAGTGGCGGTCTCCGGGTTCGTTGCGCTCACACTCACCCCGGCAATGTGCGGTGTCCTGCTGAAGCACAGCGAGCCTACCACGCGCGGTTTTTTCGCCTGGTTCAACCGGGGAGTCGACGGCATTACAAGAGGATTCGGCAGTGCCGTGACACTCGTCATCAAAAGGATGATCATTGCCTTTGTAATCCTTGCGGTGCTTGTTTATTCAATTATCCATCTCTTCAAAACTCTCCCCACGAGCTTTGTGCCGAACGAAGACCTGGGATATGTAATGACCGCGATAATCATGCCGGACGCCGCAAGCCTCGAACGAGGCAGGTCCGTTGCAGACCGCACAGAGGCCATCTTTAAAAAAATACCCGGGGTCGAAGACCGCACGCAGTTTACAGGCTACAGCCTGCTTGACAGCGGATACAAGACAAATGCCGGGACTTTCTTTGTAACGCTGAAACCTTTTGAAGAGCGGTATTCATCAGCCAAAAAAGCGATTGCCGAAAACGCGCGCGCAGTGCTGATGAATTTAAACAGGGAGGCAAGGGGCATCTCTGAGGGACTTGTAATTCCCGTGGCCCCGCCTTCGATTCCGGGGATCGGGACTACCGGAGGTTTTGAATTCTGGATACAGGACACAGGCGCCGGTGAGCCTGCGAGGCTGGATGAGCTTACACAACAATTCATCAATAAGGCGCGTCAGCGTCCGGAGCTTTCCGGCCTTAGCACCACCTTCCGCGCCACCACGCAGCAGTTGAGCGCGGATGTAAACCGCGAGAAGGCGAACCTCCTCGGTGTTCCCGTTAAAGACGTCTACAGCGCCATTCAGGCGCAGTTCGGCTCCCTCGTGGTCAGCCAGTATAACGAGTTCAGCAGGGTCTGGCGGGTCATCCTGCAGTCCGAACCTAAATATCGTCAGGACCCCGGAGACCTGACTCGCCTTTACACGAGATCGAGCGAGGGCGAAATGGTCCCGCTCTCCGCACTCGTTACGACCAGGTGGGTGACTGGCCCGGATCTGCTTCCGCATTTCAACGGCTTCCCCGCAGCAAAGGTGAATGGCAATGCCGCGCCGGGGTACAGCTCCGGGCAGGCCATCGCTGCGATGGAAGAGGTAGCAGGTGAAGTGCTGCCGCATGGCTACACTGTCGCGTGGTCAGGCCTTGCCTTTGAGGAAAAAAAGTCCGGCGGCACATCTGCAATCGCGTTTGTGTTCGGCCTCATCATAGTTTTCCTCGTGCTTGCCGCGCAATATGAATCATGGACGCTGCCGTGCTCTGTGATGATGGCTGTGCCCTTCGGGGTGCTCGGCGCGCTTACAGCGAACTGGCTTCGCGGACTGCAAAACGATGTCTACTTCCAGATCGGCCTTCTCGTGCTGATCGGCCTTGGGGCAAAGAACGCCATCCTGAGAGTGTCATTTGCGGTCGAATTGCGCAAACAGGGCAAGTCGATAATGGAAGCCACGATCGAGGCAGGCGAGCAGAGACTAAGACCAATCATCATGACTTCGCTTGCGTTCGCCTTCGGCGTGCTTCCACTGGCAATCGCGATGGGGGCAGGCGCAAACGCCCGGCACTCCATCGGCACCGGGATCATCGGCGGCATGATCGGCGAGACGACTTTGGCAATGCTTTATGTTCCGCTTTTGTTCTACATCTTTGACCGGCTTGGCGAGCGCTCAAAAGAAAAGAAGAAGACTAAAGTAACCAGCGGGAAAACTCTCACGGGCGGAGGCGCGGTTGAAAATGTTCCGCAGGCGGAGCATGTGGATGCCCCGGCGATAACATCATCCATGTCATCAAAGGTCAAGCTTGAAAATGCGCCTCGAGAGGAGCAGTTGGATGATTGATATGCGAATGCTTTTTGCTGCCGCGTTTGCCATCTTTCTCACCGGCTGCATGGCCGGGCCGGATTATGTGCGGCCTAAGGTTGATGTGCCTGCCGCTTTTATTTACGAAGAGAAAGAAGTCCGTGACACCGCGAACACCGGGTGGTGGAAACAGTTCCAGGACCCGGCGCTTGACGCCCTGATCACCGAGGCGCTTGCCAACAACAGGAATATCAGGATCGCTGCCGCAAATGTAGAACAGGCCGCCGCCGTGCTGATGCAGGTACGGTCGCCGCTCTTCCCGCAGATCGGATACAGCGGCAGCGGTGCGAGACAGCGCGCAAGCGAGTCCGGGGCCGAACTTCTTTTTTCAATAGTGCCAAACCCGCAGTCTACATATCAGGCGCTTGCAAGCGCGAGCTGGGAGATAGACCTGTGGGGCCGCATCCGGCGGCTCTCCGAGGCTGCGCAGGCGGACCTGTTTGCAACAGAGGAAGCGCGGCGGGGGGTAATCCTTTCCCTCGTTTCATCAGTGGCAGGCAACTATGTCCAACTCCTCGGCCTCGATGAGCAGCTCGTAATTTCAAAACGCACGCTCGAAACATATGCCGAATCGGTCAAAATTTTTGAACTGCGTTTCAAGTACGGCCAGGTGTCACAGATGAACGTTGAGCAGGCGCGCACCCAATACGAAACTGCCGCATCCGCAATCCCGCAGATAGAATCGCAGATCGCCCAGACCGAGAACGCTCTCTCGGTCCTGACCGGGCGCAATCCGGGGCATATCACTCGCGGAAAGACGATCAATGAGCTTATGCTGCCCGCTGTTCCCGCGGGACTTCCAGCGGATGTTCTCATGAACCGTCCCGACATTCGCCAGGCCGAACAGAATCTTATCTCGGCCAACGCGCAGATCGGCGCGGCCAGGGCGCTCTACTTTCCTTCAATTTCCCTTACCGGGGCCTATGGGTTTGAAAGCCCGGATCTGTCCGATCTTTTTAAGGGCCCTGCGCGGGTCTGGAGTTATGCCGGGTCTTTCACAGGGCCAATATTTACAGGAGGCGCTATCTACGGACAGGTAAAGCAGGCCGAGGCAATACAGAAGGCCGCGCTCCTCAACTACGAATTAACTGTCCAGAATTCTTTCGCGGACGTCGAGAACGCGTTGGTTGCCCGCAAGAAACTTGTCGAGCAGGTCCAGGCGCAGGAGCGCCTCATCAGAGCGAGCGGCGAGTATGTCCGCCTCGCACAGCTTCAGTACGACGGCGGGTACGCGCCCTATTCGACAGTGCTCCAGGCCGAGCAGCAGCTTTTTCCCGCCGAACTCAACTACGCACAGTACCGCGTCGCGTTGTTCACCTCACTTGTAAACATTTACAAGGCCATGGGCGGCGGCTGGGTAGCCGTGGCAGACCGGATGACTACGGCAATAAGTCAAGACGCAGCAAACAGAGGACAATAATTCTCCCCGCAGATTACAGACCGTCAGGCATTTTAGAAAATGCCTGATCTGTCATTCTGAATTCATTTCAGAATCTCATACTTTCAGAATGTAAAAAATGCTGAGATCCTGAAACAAGTTCAGGATGACAATTGTCGTTTAGGCTGCTTTGCTGCAGCTTCTTTATTTATTCATGTATAATTTAATTCATGAAAGATCAGATCGGTAATGCCATAGACAACATATTTAAAATTAACCTCGGAGTGAAGAAGACGGAAAGGGTCATTGTCTTCACAGACGGATATAACAGCAAGCTGAGAAAGATCACAAAGCGTATTGCGGAGGCAGGGATAAACTTTACTCCGCACATCTGCTGCATCGAATACCAGCCAACAGGCAGTCATGGGGTTGAGCCGCCGGAGGGGATGTGGAGAGAGGCATTCGGAGAGAATGTTCATAAGGAAATAAAACGCAGAAAACTTTTCAAACCCCTTCTCGCCAAAAAAACTTCGGAGGCTCAGAACAGGGAGATCGAAAAAATTATAAAGGCGCACAGGGAAGAAGCCGTTGACGCGGTGATCGCGCTTTCATATTATTCAACAAGCCACACGAAATTCAGGGACATGTTAAACCGCATCTGCGGGACGAGATACGCGAGTATGCCGCTCTTTGACGAGGAAATGCTTGAAGGAGCGATGAGGGTAAATTACAAGACGATGCTTGAGCGGACAACAAAGATCGCCGTAGCAGTGAACAAGAGCGAAGAGATAGAGATCAAAACCCCGAACGGGACTTTTATCACGCTTTCAAAAAAAGGCCGTGAGGCGAAAGCAGACACAGGCATTATCAAAAAGTCCGGGACATTCAGCAACCTCCCGGCAGGAGAGGTCTACCTCGCCCCGCTTGAAGGCACTGCAAACGGCAGACTCGTGCTTGACTGGGCTCCGACAAGAAAATTGAAAAGTCCGATGACCCTTCTTGTTGAAAAAGGCATGGCGACAAAGGTTGAGGGCAAAGAGAAGTACGTAGAATATTTACGGTCAAAGCTTTCCGAAAAAAAGGAGAACGCAAATATAGCGGAACTCGGAATAGGCACGAACGACAAGGCCTCACGGCCTGACAACATTCTTGAGTCGGAAAAGATCTTCGGCACGATCCATATCGCCCTTGGAGACAACAGCACCTTCGGCGGAAAAGTCAGGGCGTCATTTCACCAGGACTTTGTTTTTTTCAAACCCACAGTGACATTGGTTTATAAAAACGGAAGGAAAAAGGTTCTTCTGAAAGCCGGAAAGATTTCCAACAAGCTGTAAAATGTCATGCTGAACTTGTTTCAGCATCCGCCGTAATCTATAGCAGCATAAAGACCCTGAAATGAATTCAGGGTGACAAAATTACACCTTCATGAAGAGGGGAATTCCGAGTTTACTTGAACACCCTCTTGAATATATAATTCACGTTCTTCAGGTAATAGGACAGATCAAAGAGCTTTTCTATTTCTTTTGAGGAGAGATAATTTTTTATCTCTTTGTCTTCTTTTAAAAACTCCTTAAACTCCCTTTTGCCGCTCCAGCTTTCCATGGCGTTTCTCTGCACAAACTGATAGGCGTCCTCCCGGCTCATTCCTTTTTCAATCAGGGCAAGCAGGACTCGCTGCGAATTGTAAAGCCCGAAGCTTTTATTGATGTTCTCAAGCATCCTCTCCGGGTAAACGTTGAGCCCTTTGAGGATATTAGTCAGCCTCACAAGCATGTAGTCAATGAGTATGGTGCTGTCCGGTATGATTATCCTTTCAACGGAAGAATGGCTGATGTCCCTCTCGTGCCACAGCGCGATATTTTCCATTGCCGCCATCGCGTTTGAACGCACAACGCGCGCAAGCCCGCTCAGGTTTTCGCATCCGATAGGGTTCCGTTTGTGCGGCATCGCGGAAGAGCCTTTCTGGCCCTTCTCAAACGGCTCCTCGGCCTCAAGCACCTCTGTCCGCTGGAGATGCCTGATCTCAACGGCGATCTTTTCAATTGTCCCTGCCACGAGCGCAAGGGCGTTCATGAATTCAGCATGACGGTCTCTCTGGACTATCTGGGTTGAAACCGGAGCGGGCTGCAGACCGAGTTCCTTGCAAACATGCTGCTCAATGAACGGAGGGATGTTTGAAAAGGTCCCGACCGGGCCTGAAAGCTTTCCGTAGCTTATGGTTTCCTTAGCGCACTGCAGGCGGAAGAGGTTGCGCTTCATCTCTTCATACCACAGGGCAAACACAAGTCCGAAAGTTGTAGGCTCCGCGTGAATGCCATGGCTCCTTCCCATACGAAGTGTGTTTTTATATTTGACGGCGTTTGCTTTCAGCACCTTCAAAAGTTCTTTGACATCGCTGATGATAATGTCCGAGGCCTCTCTCATCTGAAGCGCGAGTGCGGTATCGAGAACGTCTGAAGATGTAAGTCCCTTGTGGATGAAGCGTGAATCCGGGCCGACATTTTCGGCAACAGATGTAAGGAATGCAATGACGTCATGCTTGACGGTCTTTTCAATTTTATCGATACGCTTGATGTTGAACGCCGCCTTTTTCCTTATCACGGCAAGGCTCTTCTTCGGGACCGCTCCAAGCTTTGCCCATGCCCCGCAGGCCGCGATCTCAACATCGAGCCACTTCTGATATTTATTCTCCGGCTCCCATATTTTTGCCATCTCAGGCCTTGTGTAACGTGGTATCATAAATTATTCTCCTATATCATCCAGACGACTTTTTTGCTTTCTTGCCGGACCCCGGTGTCATTAAGCGCGCGATCTTGTCCAGAATGCCGTTTATAAACGGAGAGGATTCTTCCGTTGAGTATTTCTTGGCTATTTCGAGGGCTTCGTTCATCACGACCGAAGGGGGGATGTCCTTTCTGTAAAGGAGTTCATATGTGGCGGCCCGGAGGATGTTCCTGTCTATGACAGCCATTCTTTCGAGGGACCAGTGTTCAGCGGCTTTTTTTATTGTTGCGTCTATTTCAGCAAGATTTTTCCGGGTGTTTACAACTATGTCACGGGTGAAGTCCTTTACCGCATCTTCTTCTTTAATGTTTTCCCAGAACTCCTTCCACACGTCTTCATTGAATTCTCCGCCTGTGAGGTCAAGCTGAAAGAGGATTTGCAAAGCGTACTCTCTGGATCTTCGGCGTTTCATAAGGCAGTGACGCGTGACAAGTAGGGGCGGGTTTTAAACCCGCCCCTACAGGAGATTTGCTTATAAATTTTCATAATTTTTTTAGCAGCTGCGCCATTTCAATTGCAACCATTGCGGCGTCCCAGCCTTTGTTGCCGCTCTTGGTCCCTGCGCGCTCAACGGCCTGCTCAATCGTATCGGTTGTCAGTACGCCGAATGCGATCGGGACCCCTGTTTCCATCGAAGCCGTGGCAATTCCCTTTGAGGCTTCAGCGGCAACATAATCAAAATGCGGGGTCGCGCCCCGGATAACTGTTCCAAGACATATCACTGCGTCGTATGATTTCTTTTGGGCGGCCTTCTTCGCTACGAGCGGCAGTTCAAAGGCGCCGGGGACTTTTATAATATCAATGTTCTTTTCCAAAGCGCCGTGCCTTATCAGTGCGTCAACAGCGCCGTCAAGGAGCTTGCCGGTGATGAAGTCATTAAAGCGGCTTACGATTATTGCAAATTTAAGTCCTTCTGCCTGAAGCTCACCTTCAAATCTTTTCATAATCCCTCCCTTGAATAGCATAGCGCAAAGGGCATAGGGCAACAAGTTTCATTGTTGCTTGCACAACCCTTTGCTCTTTGCGCTATGCCCTTTGCATTTTTAAATAATTTATACATTTTCAAGCATATGTCCGAGCTTTTTCTTTTTTACAGAAAGGTATTTTATGTTTTTCTCATGAGGCGCTATCTCGACCGGGACCCTTTCAACAATGCGCAGTCCGTAGCCTTCAAGGCCGATAAGTTTTTTGGGATTGTTTGTCATCAACTTTATCTTGCGCACGCCGAGGTTGACGAGTATCTGCGCGCCTATGCCGTAATCCCGCAGATCAGGTTTGAAACCAAGCTTCACGTTTGCCTCAACCGTGTCAAATCCTTTGTCCTGCAAGGCATACGCCTTAAGCTTATTGACAATACCGATGCCCCTGCCTTCCTGTTTCATATAAAGCAGCACGCCCCTGCCTTCTTTCTTTATCAGCGCAAGCGCCTTGTGCAGCTGCTCCCCGCAGTCGCATCTCTTGGAGCCGAACACGTCGCCGGTAAGGCACTCTGAGTGGACTCTAACAAGCGTATCTTTTTCAGGAGAGATGTCGCCTTTTACAAGCGCTATATGGACGGAATCATCAACCATGTTGCCAAAGGCAATGGCCGTAAATTCGCCACCATGTGCGGTGGGGATTGTCGTCGTAGCGAGCCTTGTCACAAGGCATTCATTACGCATCCTGTATTGGATCAGGTCTTTTATAGTGACCATTTTTAAGCCGTGTTTGCGCGCGAACTTTGCAAGCTGCGGTACCCTTGACATTGTGCCGTCGTCATTCATTATCTCGCAAATGACGCCTGAGTGATTAAGCCCCGCTAAACGCGCAAGGTCTACGGAGCCTTCCGTCTGTCCGGCGCGCTGGAGCACGCCGCCGGGCTGCGCGCGCAACGGGAATATATGCCCGGGTATCGCAAGGTCTTCGGGTTTGCATTTCGGATTTATCGCTGTCTTGATGGTCTTGGCCCTGTCATGTGCTGAGATGCCTGTGGTAACTCCCTTTCTCGCTTCAATGGAGACAGTGAATGCGGTGCCGAACCTGGAGGTATTCATGTCAGCCATCATCGGCAGTTTAAGGGCCTCAACTTTTTCAGAAGTCATTGAGAGGCAGATAAGCCCCCTGCCGTATTTAGCCATGAAGTTTATCGTCTCCGGCGTTACTTTCTCGGCGGCAATGGTAAGGTCGCCCTCATTCTCCCTGTCCTCATCGTCAACGAGAATGATCATCCTTCCATTTTTTATATCGTCAATCGCTTCGTCAATGGTGTTGAATTTATATTTGCCTTTCATCGTTCTCCTCAAAAAGCTATTAGCTATTAGCTGTAAGCTGACAGCCTTTGTTATGCAAACCCTTCCTCTTTCAGAAGGTCCATTAGTGCTTTGTCATTATCTTTTCTGCCGAGAAATTTTTCAACATATTTCCCTATAATGTCTGCCTCAAGGTTCACCCTGCCGCCGATACCTTTTTCTCCGAGGTTAGTGGCCTTGAGAGTGTGAGGTATGATGGCGATGCTGAAAGACCGGTTGCCAGGTTCTACCACTGTCAGGCTTATGCCGTCAACTGTTATGGAGCCCTTCCTGACAATGTATTTTAAAACTTCCGCCGGCGCTTCAAAAGTGAAAAAAGTATATTCCCCGGCGGTCTTTCTTTCTTTTATTGTCCCGACGCCGTCCACATGACCTGTTACAAGATGCCCGCCGAGACGGTCTGATAATCTCAACGCGCGTTCAAGGTTCACCCTGTCGCTTACCTTAAGCTCCCCGAGGTTAGTGCTGCGTATTGTCTCGGGCGAGACGTCAAAGGATAACCCCCCCATCCCCGTGGGGTTTATCGTAACGGTAAGGCACACGCCGTTGACGGCGATGCTTTCGCCAAGCTGTGTTTCAAAATCAGAAGATGGTTTCAGGGACAGCCTGATGCCGTTCCCTGTTTTTTCAACAGAAGAGATTGTTCCCATTGTCTCAACCAGTCCAGTAAACATATTAGTTCAATTTTCCACAGATAGCGCAGATTTTTTTATTTCAAGTTACAAATCATTTATTTAGTAGTCTGTGTCATCTGCGAAATCTGCGGATGTCTTTATTACTAATGTAAAAGCTTGCCGATCCTGCCCCAGCGGACTTTACTCAACATGCCGCCGTCGTTGTCCCACGACCAGTACATTATAAACGCCTTGCCCTTTATATCATCCATAGGGACAACACCCCAGAAACGGCTGTCATAGCTTTGGTCCCTGTTATCTCCCATCGCAAAAATAGTATTGCGGGGAACAACAAAAGGCCCGAAATTGTCCCTTTGTGCAGTTTCAGTGTTGCTGTCATAATGGACTATATAAGGTTCATTTTGCAAGACGCCGTTTACGTACAGCTTTTTGTTCTTTATCTCGATCTTGTCACCCCCGACGCCGACAACCCTTTTTATGAAATCCCTGCATTCGTCCTGAAACAGATAAGCCATATTCCCCTTCTGCCAGGCGGCCTCAAACCGTGAAGAGATGTTTTTGACGGCACTCGTGCATTCCGGTTTTTCCTTATTCAGCGGAAACGAGAAGACAACGATATCGCCTTTTTTGGGCGTGTTGAAGATCAGAAATCTTGAGCCGGTCAGCGGGACCTTTATCCCGTAAGTAAACTTGTTTACCAGTATGTGGTCGCCGATAAGCAGCGTGGGGATCATGGAACCGGAGGGGATCTTAAACGCCTGCACCACAAAGGCCCTTATAAAAAGCGCCAGGATTATGGCGATGGAAATTGCCTCAACGTATTCACGAAATTTTGATTTTCTTCCTTTAGCCAACGTGTTTCTCCTAATTTACGTCATTTCGATTTGTTCGGAATCGTTCTTTAAAAAAGATTCCCGGCAAGCGGGAATGACAATAAAAACAATGATGCATTTTCTATTTTACTTTCAGCACTGCTAAAAACGCCTCCTGCGGCACCTCGACCCTGCCCACCTGCTTCATCCTCTTTTTGCCCTCTTTCTGTTTTTCCAGCAGCTTTCTCTTTCTCGTTATGTCGCCGCCGTAGCATTTGGCAAGGACGTTTTTCCTCATGGCCTTGATGGTCTCACGCGCGATGATCTTACTCCCTATCGTGGCCTGAATGACTACTTCAAACATCTGCCTCGGGATCTCTTCGCGCAGTTTTTCAGCGACCTGTCTTCCCTTGCTGTAGGCCTTGTCCTTGTGGACTATCATTGAAAGGGCGTCAACGGGTTCTCCGTTTAAAAGCAGGTCCAGCTTGATAAGCTGCGATTCCCTGTAGCCCGTGAATTCATAATCCATTGAGGCGTAACCGCTTGACAGCGATTTTAGTTTATCATAAAAGTCCCATAAAATTTCATTCAGCGGCATCTCGTAAGTGACCACTATCCGGTCCTTGCCAATATAATGAAAATCCTTCTGCACCCCGCGCCGTTCCTGGCAGAGTTCGAGAATTGAGCCGATATATTTTTGAGGCACGAAGATCACGGTTTTGACAAAAGGCTCTTCAATCCACTCATAGCTGTCAGGAAGCTTCGCCGGACTGTCGATAAATACGATGTCCTCGGGTTTTTTTACAACTTTATAAATAACAGTAGGCGCCGTGTTGACGAGCTCAAGCTTGAACTCTCTTTCAAGGCGCTCCTTTATTATCTCCATGTGCAAGAGGCCCAAAAAGCCGCAGCGGAAACCGAAGCCGAGCGCGGAAGATGTCTCTGGCTCAAAGCTGAAGGACGCATCGTTAAGCCTCAGTTTTTCGAGCGCGTCTTTCAGGTCCGCGTACTGGTTGGCTTCAGTCGGATAAAGACCGCTGAACACCATCGGTTTTATATCTTTGTACCCAGGGCAGGGTTCGGGAGTCGGGTTGTCGGCATCGGTGATGGTGTCGCCGACTTTTGTCTCTGCCACATTCCGTATGCTCGCAATGATATAACCGACCTCGCCGGCATGCAGGGAATCAACCGTTTTTTTATGAGGGGTAAATATGCCGACCTCCAGCACCTCGTAAGTATTCTGTACGGCCATGAGCAATATCTTTGAACCCTTCTTCACCTCACCGTCAAAAAGCCTGACGAGCACTATCACTCCCTGATAGTTGTCAAACCATGAATCAAAGATAAGCGCCTTGAGAGGACGATCATTATCGCCAGTGGGCGGCGGCACTTTTTTAACGATCGCTTCAAGCACATCCCTCACGCCCGTGCCTTCTTTCGCTGAAGTCAGTATTACGTCTGAACAGTCAATGCCGACGGCTTCCTCAATCTGCGCCTTCACCCTCTCAGGTTCTGCGCTTGGCAGATCGATCTTGTTTATGATCGGGATTATCTCAAGGTTGTGGTCCATTGCCAGATAGGTGTTTGCGAGTGTCTGGGCCTCAACCCCCTGCGATGCGTCAACTACGAGGATGGCGCCCTCGCAGGAAGCCAGGCTTCGCGAGACCTCATAAGAAAAGTCCACATGCCCCGGGGTATCTATCAGGTTGAGTATATAGTCCTTTCCGTCAGACGCTGTATAATTCAACCTCACAGCGTGCGCCTTGATGGTAATGCCGCGCTCCTGTTCCAGGTCCATTGAATCCAGCACCTGCTTGGACATTTCCCTTTGCGTGAGCGCGCCGGTGATTTCGAGTATGCGGTCGGCGAGCGTGGATTTACCGTGGTCTATGTGGGCGATAATGGAAAAATTTCTAATGTTGCTTCCGGACATGGTGTTACCTTTGATAAACCACAGGGGGCACAGAAATTACAAGAAGTTGAGAGGATAAGAATGTGTTCTCTGTGGTTAATTGCATAATTTTGGATTAAAAAGACTGGCTTAACGCTTTCTGAGACGCTGATAGTTTCTTAAAGAGAAGCCCCGCGGCCCCGAGAGAACCGGCATCTTTTCCCAAGGTGCTTTTCAGAATTTTTATAGGCGACGCAAAAGGTTTAAAGCTGCGTTTGAAAGCCTCTTTTGTCAGCTCCCCGATAAATAAATCCCACGCTCCTATAAGCCCGCCGCCGATGATCACAGCCTCGAGGTTGAATATATTTATCATATTTGATATCCCGGTGCCGAGATAATATCCCACTTCCCTGAAGATCTCCCTGCTCAGGTTGTCGCCGTCAAGGGCCTTTTGAAAAACAAGTTCAGGGGTGATCTTATAATAGTTGCCTTCACAGCAATCGGACAACGAGCTTTTAGTGCCGCTCTCAATGGAAGTAATCGCCCTGTCTATAATGGCCCTGCCGGACGCGTACGACTCAAGACAGCCGTAGCTGCCGCAGGGGCAGGCGCGTCCGTTTGGCTCAATGATCATATGCCCTATTTCAAACGGGCCTTCATACAGCCCTCCTTTATAGATATGACCTCCCCCCAATCCCGTGCCAAGGGTCAGGACAATGAAATTATTTATGTCCTTGCCGGTGCCGACCCATTTCTCGCCGTAGGCATTAGCGTTGGCATCATTTTCAACAATAACGGGAAGTGAAAACGCCCTTTCAAAAAGCTCTCCGATGGGAAGCCCGTTTATCGCGGAGATGTTGGGAGATTTCAGAACCAGGCCGTTTGTTCTGTCTATAAGGCCGGCAACTCCTATGCCTATACCGGCAATATCGTTATTGGATATCGAAGTTTCTTTACTTAAAAAATCCTTCAAGTCCCTGACTAACAATTCCTCAATGTTATTAGAGGTTGCTGCTGCAGCAGGAATGGTAGGGGTTTGCCGGCTGGCAAGCACCCTGCCGTCTTCAGTTACAAGAATGGTTTTAGTGTTTGTTCCGCCAATGTCCAGACCGATTGCAAGCTTCATAGTTTTAACTTCTCCAATTATAGAAATAATATGTGCCGTGTATTTTTAATATGGTTATATAATATTCCAGATAGTTTGTAAATAAAAAGTTATCAGGCAATCCTAATGTTATCATAAGTAAAAAGAACGTGTAAAGGAGAGGGACGGTCAAAATTTTCTAAATATGAAAACCACTGAGATTGACGGCAGTTATGGCGAGGGCGGCGGACAGATTTTAAGGACAGCCTTGAGCCTGAGCTGCGTCACCGGCCATAAATTCAAACTCTTCAATATCAGAAAACTGAGAAGGAAGCCGGGTTTGATGCCGCAGCATCTTACCTGTGTCAACGCTGTTTCTGAAGTTTGCAATGCTGAAGTCATGGGGAATGAGGTTGGTTCAATGGAGCTTGCCTTTATTCCAGGAAAGATCAAACCGGGCGAATATTGCTTTGACATTAAAACCGCGGGTTCAAGCTCCCTTGTCTTTCAAACCATTCTTCCTCCTCTCCTATTTGCGGAAGGCCCTTCAACCGTGACAATCAAGGGCGGAACGCATGTGCCCATGAGCCCCCCCTATCACTACATTGCTGAAGTATTTCTTGCCATGCTGAAAAGAACCGGCATAAATGTGGAGCCATCGATAAATAAATACGGCTTTTATCCAAAAGGCGGCGGCGAGGTCAGTTTCAAAATTTCCCCGGTTGAAAATATTAAAGGCCTGAACGCAGTTTCAAGAGGCGAATTGCTCTCAGTTGACGGGTATTCCGCTGTTTCAAACCTCCCGCTTCATATTGCGGAGAGGCAGAGAAATTCTGCGATGCAAAACCTCTCTCCTCTTACTGCAAACATTAAAGTTCTTGAAGCCCCTTCTTACGGGCAGGGGACATTTGTTTTTTTAAAGGGCGTATATGAAAACGGCCTTGCGGGATTTTCTGCCCTCGGCGCAAGAGGCAAACGCGCAGAGGATGTCGGCAGGGAAGCCGCTGAGGCTTTTAAATATTTCCACAATACCTCAGCATGTCTTGACTTCAATCTTGCCGATCAGATAGTTATCTGCCTCTGCCTCGCGCGCGAGGCTTCAACTTTTACAACCTCGCGCATCACAAAGCATCTGATCACAAATCTCTGGGTGATTGAAAAATTCCTGGGAATCAAATATCAGATTGAGGGCGAGATAAACTCACCAGGGAAAGTAAGTTTGATCTGAACTGAAGGCTGAGTTCATCATGTGAATTATGGCTTCCGGGAGGCCGCAGCTTTCATTATTAATAATGCCGAACAGATTATGCACAGGTACGCGAAAAGGTCGCCGTTTTGCGTATAGAAACTTTTCCGGTTTCCAGGCGAGATTGTTTCTGTCAATGCTGCTTCAACAAAGATATCGCTTTTGTTAATAATCCTTCCCCTGCTGTCAATAAAACCTGAGATGCCGGTATTCGCCGCCCTTACAACAGGCACCCTGTTTTCAACCGCCCGCAGCACTGCCATTGAAAAATGCTGGTAAGGGGCGGAAGTTTTGCCAAACCACCCGTCGTTTGTTATGGTCACAAGGACATTCGCTCCATTGTAGACAAACTGCCTGACAAGCCCCGGAAAGATGATCTCATAACATATCAGATTGCCGATCTTCGCAAAAGGCGTCTGCATGACGGAGGCCTCTTTCCCGGAAAGAAAATCTCCGATGGCGACTGTTATCTTTTCAATAAAAGGGAAGAGCTTTCTCAGCGGCACATATTCGCCAAAGGGCACAAGATGGATTTTGTCATAGACTGAAAAAACCTTGCCTTCGGGCGACATCAGGACAGCGCTGTTTGACAGCTCGGTTTTGCCGGGCTGGATATTTTTGGGAAGGACGCTTCCAAACAGCAAGTAGGTTTTCAGCTCTTTCTGAAACGTGGTGATGTCTTCGGTAAGGTTTTTATCATAGCCAAAGACAAACGGCACGGCGGTTTCAGGCCAGACAATCAGGTCCGGGGAATCCGCTGAAGTTTTTTTTGTGAGCCTCTTGTAGATTTCAATGACGTCTCTCTGAAATCTCAAATCCCATTTTTTGTCCTGCTCAATATTTCCCTGCACCACGCTCACCTTTATTTTTTGTCCCTGACTGTTCTCCTTCAACTTTCCAAAGCCGTATGATATTGACGCCGAGATGATTACAGCAAATATTATTAAACTTAAAGTGAGGGGCCACCGCGCAAATAGCGGCTGCTCCTTTCTTCTCTCGTGCAGATAGAAGGCCATGTCATAAATCGCGCCGTTTGTCGCGGCTACTAAAAAAGAGACACCATAGACCCCGGTAATGTCCGCCACCTGAATGAGAGGCAGGAATTCATATTGGGAATATCCGAGCATGGACCAGGGAAACCCTGTCAGGGCATATGTGCGCACAAACTCAAGCGTTACCCATAAAACAGGTGCTATAAACAAAGCAGGAAGCCTGGAATTTCTACTAACAAAACTGAACAGTGTGGAGAATACCCCGACATAGACTGCAAGATAAAGACAGAGAACAATGAGTATCAGGACGCTTAAGGGAGCCGCAATATAGCCATAAAAATACATGGAATGAAATACCCAGTAAATGGTCCCCATAAAATAAACAAACCCCGTCAGCATTCCGGTCAGAAATGAACTTTTAGCATCTTTTCCCCGAAGTACGATAAAGAGCGGGACAAGGGCGAACCACGCGAGGGGATAAAAATCAAACGGGGGGAATGAAAAGACCAGCAGAAGTCCGGAGAGTACCGCAAGGGGAATATCGGCCTTTTTAGTCATCTAAGCCCTATGCCCTATGCTCTTTGCTCCCTGCTTTTTTAACGGTGTCGCATAGAAATTCTTCCACAGCCATTCTATGTTTCCAATCATTGGAACAGAGCTCTCCGGGACCATCAAAGTTGACAATTAAAAAAAATATGGGTTATGCTTTTCAGCACGGGCAGTTAGCTCAGTCGGTAGAGCAAGGGACTGAAAATCCCTGTGTCCGCAGTTCGATTCTGCGACTGCCCACCACTTCCCCCCCTTATCAATCCTCTTCCTGCGCCTCGGAAAAAATCGGGATATGGAAGACCTTGCTCATAAATTCCTTTGTGCGTTGATGCTGAGGGTTCACAAAAATATCGGGAGGACTGCCCACTTCAAGTATCTCGCCGTTGTCCATGAAAACGACCCGGTCGGCAACCTTCTGGGCAAAACCTATTTCATGGGTGACAACGACCATAGTCATTCCCTCTTTTGCAAGCGAGATCATAACATCAAGCACTTCATTTATAAGCTCAGGGTCAAGCGCGGAGGTCGGTTCATCAAAAAGCATGACCTGCGGCTCCATCGCAAGGCTCCTTGCAATGGCCACGCGCTGCTGTTCGCCGCCTGATAACTGCGAAGGAAACGCATCGCGCCTGTGAGAGAGGCCGACCCTCTCAAGGAGCTTAAACGCCCTGTCCGATGCCTGTTTTTTGCTTAGACCTCTCACCTTGCGCGGGGCAAGGGTTATATTTTTTAACGCCGTCTTATGCGGATAGAGATTGAAATGCTGAAATACCATACCGACTTCAGCCCTTAATCCCGTCAGGTTTGTCCTTGGATCGGAGAGATACTTGCCGTCAACAATGATCTCGCCGTCGTCGATGGGTTCAAGTTTATTGATGGTCCTTAAAAGAGTGCTCTTGCCTGCGCCGCTCGGGCCGCAGATTACAATGACTTCTCCTTTGGCGATTTCGAGGGTGATGTTTTTTAAGACGTGATGATTATTAAACCATTTATTGGCGTTAATAAACTTAATCAATGTGTTTAAACCGCTCCTCAGGGTCGTGGGGTTTAAAGTAGTTGCGCGCTGATGCAAATGTATTATTTCAAATCATAAAAATTTTGTCAATTAAAGCGTAAGGGCATCTTCCATAACGGATTCTTTGACATCTTTCCGTTAATTATTGTTAAATAAACCTTACGAAAATTCTTAACTCACAGGAGTCGCCATGTTAAAACTAAACCAGAAAAAATCAAAGGCATTATTTGAAAAGGCAAAACGCATTATCCCGGGCGGGGTGAACAGCCCTGTCAGGGCCTTCAAGGCTGTCGGCGGGGTCCCATTGTTTATACAGTCTGCGAAAGGCTCAAAGATCTACGACGTGGACGGGAACGAATTTATAGACTACGTCCTCTCATGGGGGCCGATGATCTTAGGTCATTCACACCCAACGGTAATCAAGGCCTTGCAGAAGGCCTGTGAAAGAGGCACCAGCTACGGCGCGCCCACACCACTTGAGACAGAGCTTGCGCAGATGATCCGCAAGGCGTATCCCTCCATGGAAATCGTTCGGATGGTCAACTCCGGCACAGAGGCGACAATGAGCGCGATCAGGGTCGCCCGCGGCTTCACGGGCAGGGACAAGGCGATAAAATTCGAGGGCTGCTACCATGGCCATGCAGACGGACTGCTTGTAAAGGCGGGGTCAGGCGCAATGACATTCGGAGTGCCTGACAGTCCCGGTGTCCCGAAGGATTATGCGAGAAACACGATAACCGTTCCATACAATGACCTGAACGCGGTCAAAAAAGTTTTAGAGCAAAGCGCAAAGAACATCGCCTGCGTTATTATTGAACCTGTCGTCGGAAATATCGGCTGCGTGCTTCCGAAACCGGGCTTCCTCGAAGGGCTGAGAAGGCTGACCAAAAAGTACGGAGTTATCTTGATATTTGATGAGGTCATGACCGGATTCAGGGTGTCATATGGAGGAGCGCAAAAGGCATTCAAGATCAAACCCGACATGACGTGCTTAGGTAAAGTTATCGGCGGCGGCCTTCCTGTCGGCGCTTACGGCGGAAGAGAAGACATTATGAGGATGGTTTCTCCGGACGGCCCTGTTTATCAGGCCGGGACACTTTCGGGAAACCCGCTCGCAATGACAGCGGGCATTGAAACGCTTAAGATCATCTCGAAGCCTGACACATACAAACAACTTATGACAAAATCGGCAGCGCTCGAAGAGGCATTGAGAGATGCGGCGAAACGCGCCGGGATAAAGACAAAGTTCTACAGGGCGGGATCAATGTTCTGCACATACTTCACCGATACGGAAGTCGTTGATTACGCGACTGCCAAAAAAGCGGACGCGCAGAAGTTCGCGCAATTTTTCAGGAAGATGCTTGAGCGCGGGATCAATCTGGCCCCTTCACAGTTTGAGGCCGGCTTTATGTCGCTCGCGCATTCAACCGCGGACATAAACAAGACCGCCCGCGCGGCATTCGAGAGTTTTAAAGAAATATCTTAAGCCACAGATTTGCACGGATGAACACGGATAATACGTAAATGAAAAATCCGCGCAAATCTGCGCAAATCTGCGGCTGAAATTTTTGTGCTATGAAATTAACGATCACAGGTTTTTCAAATTCAGGCAAGACGACGGTCTTCAACGCCCTCACAGGTTTGAACCTCGCGACAACTACATACCCTACGGTGATCTCTCCCGATCTTGAGCCGCAAATAGGAATGGTCAAAGTCCCTGACGTCAGGATCGAGAGGCTGACGGCTGTCTTTGATCCGAAGAAGACCACTTACGCAACTGTTGAGTATGTCGATTACGCCGGTATCACAAAAGGCGATGTATCCCACAACACGAAGGTCTTCAATTTACTTAAAGACGCTGACGCGGTCGTGCATGTTGTCAGGGCCTTTGAGGATGGATCGATCATTCATCCGATGGGAAGCGTTGACACGGTGCGGGATGTGAAGTCATTTGAGGCCGAGTTGATTTTAGGAGACCTTGAGCTTGTTGAAAAGCGGCTTCAGAAAATTGAAGAGCAGGCGAAAAAGGGCAAGAAGCAGGACGAGGCTGACAAACAGCTCTTGCTGAAATGCAAAAAGGCCCTTGAGGAAGAGATATCGCTGAGAAACCTCGAATTCAACGAAGAGGAAAAGAGGCTCATGCTCCCCTACCAGTTCCTTTCGACCATGCCTGAGATCATTGCACTTAACATCGATGAGAAAGACATCAATTCAGACAAGATAAAGAATTTCCAGAATGAGATAGAGGCGTATTTCAAAAGCGCCGGACAAAGCTCCGTGCCTCCGGTCTTATCACTCTGCGGGAAGATAGAGATGGAGATCGCCCAGCTCCCCGCTGATGAGGCAAAGGTATTTCTTGAAGACCTGGGAATTGCCGAACCCGCCATGAACATGCTTTGCAGGATTTCATATGCCGCGCTCGGGCTGATCTCATTTTTCACCGTCGGCAAGGACGAGGTCAGGGCGTGGACGATTAAAAAGGGGACTACTGCGCAGATGGCTGCGGGCAAGATACATTCGGACATAGAGCGCGGTTTCATCCGCGCCGAGGTTGTCAGCTACGAGGACTACGTCTCTTCCGGAGAAGACATGGTCAAGGCAAAGGAGAAGGGGCTCTTCAGGCTTGAGGGCAAGACCTATCCGGTCCGCGACGGGGACATTATTAATTTCAAGTTCAATGTGTGAAGATGCTCATTCAATCTTGCCGACTGCATCTGGAAATAACTTATGAAAGCACACTCAGAAACCTTTTAACAGCATTACAACTTCCTTGCCGACTTTGACGGCAACCGCGCCGAGTTTCTCGATCCTGTTTTTCAGTTCAGCAAGGCTTTCATTTTTTGCGGAGGCTTCATTTACGGCTTTGATCAGCTTATCATATGTTTCGGTATCAGTTACCTTTGGGCGTAACCGCTGAAGGTCGGAGGACGCTGCCTGCTGTAACGCCTGAATTTCTTCAGACAGCAAGGCATCTGTTTTTTGTTTCGATTCCTGCGATTTTTTTTTCAACTCAGCTTTTTTATCTTCCCTGTCGCTCATCTGCCTTCTCCTTTTAATGTCCCTTTAATTTCCGATTTAAGCTTATCGGCCTTCTCAATTATGCCTTCCGCCCTTGATAAAGCCCCGATAGCATTTTCAGCCTCAGTGGACGCAGCAGCGAGTTTCCGGTTAACTTCATCCTTCAAATCTTTTACTTTTAAAGTTTGAAGGACTTCATCCTGAACAGCCTCCACCTTGCGAATACTATTTAAATGAGCTGTTATTGCGGAGTTGGCCCGCATTATTTTGGAGAAGGCGTCATCAACATAGGCGAGAAGTTCTTTTTCCTGCCGGTCAATCCGGTCCAGCATCTCTTTCCTTTTGCCCTCAATTTCCTCAACAGCCACTTCGGCCCATAACTGAACATCTCCAAGGACCTGAGCAGGATCTGTCCCGTGTACGCGTTCAATCAATCCGCCATTTTTAACAAAGTCCTTAATGTAGGCTGGATTCCATTTGTTATATAGAAAGTCTTCGGTTTTGTTTCTCAAGCCCTCAAAATACGCATGGACCAATTCTCTGTAGGATGAGTGCACAGCCTGGATGTCCTGTCCGACGGTATATGAAAGCTCAACAACTTCCTTTGGAACAGTTGCGCAGCCTGAGAAAATGAACAAGGCAATGATAAGCGGCAAGGCAAGATTTTTTGCAAGATTGGTCATTGGTTTTCTCCTGTTGAATGAGGCATTCCCTCTTAATCGCTAAGGTCAACAATTATAACCAATAACCGCTATTTCATCCAGAGGGAAATTACTTTATGATAACGGGCCTGCCGGGGGAAACCTGATATTCGCCGTCGTTCCATTGGATCCTGCCGGCGGCCGAATCATAGGAGACGTAATTGTCCCTCGCCTTAATTTTCGCCTCAATCTCCACGTGTCTGCCGTCGCTGCCTATTAATTCGATAAGGTGTGTCCCCTGGTCCAGCGAAAAGGACGTGATCCCTTCAATGGTCCGTGAAGTATCTTTATTTACATTACCCACAACACTCTTGCCGTCCACTAAAACGTCCGTCAGGGAAAATGTTTTTCCCGTCACTAACAGATCAACTCCTGCTTTTTGTGGAGAGCAGCCGGATGAGAAAAGGGCCAATAAGAGCAGCATGAACGGAATTAGCAAAATGTTGCCTCCCATAGTTCCTTCCACAGTCATTAAAATATAGTTAAGGTCTGAGTTCAGCGGCGTGGACTTAATGCCGGGTTTCCTGGCAGAACAAAACCCCCGGCAGTTTGGAAAGGGTTTCGCAGTTGAGGCCGCATTCGTAAACTCCCGCGACGGAGATCCGGGACAGTTCCTTTTGCGCGGCATCGCGGCATTCGTTTAATGACTTAAAATGTCCGACTTCCCTGAAAACGCCCATGTCTTCTTTGTTGGGGTAAATGGTCGCAAGCCAGGTTTCTTTCCCTATGACCGTATTCAGCATCCACCGCGCCTTGAGACGGCTCTCTTCGGAAAAGACGAAGAACAAAACAGTAGCAACTGTCAGAACAAGAATCGCATAAGTTGAGATCCTGGTCAATGACATTGTCCCTCCCTCATCATCCGATACCCCTTTAACACAGAATGTTTTGCCGCTATATCAGCCCCGGAACCACAGCAGCGTATGTAAAAATTATAAAACAAAGAACCTCGTTCAATCCAGAAAAAAATTATGCTGAATGATTTACCAATAAAAAATTGCATAAAAAAACTTGAGCCGGTATCGCATATTAAAAACCCACAGGCACGCAAAATTTTATTGCGTCTGAAAAAAACTCTGTGCTATTCTATGAAGCGCTGATGATAAATACCGTCGAAGATATTAAAAAGCTGTTTGAAAGCCTGGAGGCCGTGCTCGGGGCCATCGGAAACGGGATCAGTATACAGGACATTTCCCTCAGGATACTGTACCAGAACAGCATTCACAAAAATCTGACCGGGGACCATGCCGGTGAGTGTTGTTTCAGCGCGTACAAAAAAAGGGACTGTGCCTGTGAAGACTGTCCGGTTGTGAAGGCGTTTAGTGACGGCGGCATCCACTCCGTGAAAAGAAGCGCCCCTGTAAACGGGGAGATGAGACACTTTGAAATTATTGCTTCGCCGTTAAAAGATTCCGAAGGAAATATAATCGCCGGGATAGAGATATTGCATGACATAACTGAATTCAGGGAAACAGTGGAGGCCCTTGAGGAATCGCAAAAGAAATACCGCGCCCTTGTCGATACAGCCCTCGTTGGAATATTCAAGACAAATACCGGAGGCGATATCCTGTATGTCAATGATGCGTTGATAACGATGTTTGAATTTAATTCCGCTGAAGAGCTGATGCGGGAAAAGGTGGTTATAAGATATAAGGACCCGAGCGACAGGAATGTCTTTATTGAAGGACTGAGGCAGAATGGACGGGTACAGGGATTTGAAACCAGGCTGATTACAAAAACCGGCAAGAACAAAAATGTATTAGTGGATGCGGCGCTGGACGGAGACATGATTTCAGGGGTGCTGATGGATATCACCGACCGGATTGAGCTTGAACATTCGCTCCAGGAGAGGTTGAAAGAGCTTCAAGACTTTTATGACATGGCTGTCGGCAGGGAAATGAAGATGGTGGACCTTAAGAAAGAGGTCGCCAGGCTGAAGGAAGAATTGGAGAAATACCGTTGACCAAGTGAAACAATTTCGGGGAGGGATTTTTCCCTCCCCGAAAAGCAGTTTTTTACTAACTTACGGAGTTGTTACAAACACCACGTTGGACCAGGCGGAATTACCAACAGCGTTTGTCGCGCGAACCCGGTAATAGAAGTTGAATATGCGCAATACATTCTGATTGAATGTTGTCACGTTGGCTCCAACGTTATACGTTGTTGGAGCGGCAAAGCCCGGAGTAAGTGAGCGTTGAATCGTAAAACCGGCCTCGTTGTTGGCATTGTCCGTCCAGTTGAGGGAGACCCTGTCCTGCAATAAGTTGCCGGCAATCCGTACCGCCGCGCCCCTCAGTCCCGTCGGCGCCGCCGGAGTAAAGAAATTCACGACAGCGATGTTCGAGGCTGCGGAAGAACCGAGGGCGTTCAGTGCGGTCACATAGTACCGATACGTGGTGCCCGCCACCAACGGATTGGCTGCTGTGTCGTTGTTGTTGAACGTCACGTTACCGCCTGTTGCCGCGGACTGGGCAGCGGTGCGGTTCACTGTTCCGACTTGGGAGAAGACGCCGCCGTTAGCGGAGCGCCAGACCACAAAGCTCGTCTCATTGTTGGATGCGTCGATCCAGGTCAGTCTGATTTGTGTAGCTGAAATGATCACTGCCGCCAGGTTTGTCGGCGCTACGGGGCCGGCCGGCATGGTGACCGACACGGTGTTGGAGGGCGTCGAATCCATGGTTACGGTCGGGAAGCCGACTGCAGGAGCAGCGTAAATCTCAGTATCGCCCACGGTATTATTAGCAAACACCCTGTAGTAATATGTCGTGGCACCCGACACCGTCGTATCCGTGAAGGTGGTCAAGAGGGGATCCACGGTGAAGCTCATGAGGTTGGCTGTGAAGAGGGAATCCGTGGCCCTCTGGATGGTGAACCCCGTATCATTGATTGAGTTGTCCAACCAGTTCAGGTCGACCCGAAGTCCCGGTCCTGAAATAGCCGTCAGACCTGTCGGCGCCACCGGCGCCACTGCAAACGCCAGCGAATGCATCATGTCCATCTCTTCATGGGCGAGAATGTGGCAGTGCCACACGTACTCCCAGCCAAAGTTTACTTCGTGGTTGTAGATCGCCGGGATCGCGTTTCCCTCTGGGTCGAACCATCCTGCTGGTGCAGGCGCGACCAGCGGGACGCCCGGAGGCAACGTCGGGTCAATCAGGCGGACGCTGTTAGGCACATCGAATGGGACCATTGCCGGCGTCGGTATGGTCGGTCTCATTGCGAGGTACGTGACCTCCAGCGGGTTGATCCTGAAGGTGTCTTTCCAACCCAGCTCGGTAGGGTCTGGCGGCAGCATAATCCCGTCTTGGCCCGTGCGGTTGATGAGCTGTGAGTTAAACAGGTGTGTGTGTATGGTGTGTGTATCCACGCCATTATGGAAGATTCTCCAGAGCTGAGTGCCATCGGGAAGAACTCCAATTTGACTCCCGGATACCGAGCCTTTGATGATATCGACGGGAGGGCTTGCAAAGCCGTAGGGTATCAAGGTATGGACTGGGGAGGTCAGGCTGGCGAGTCCCAGCATCCCGCTCATACGGCCGAACTGGGTGTCATAGACGCCGCCCATCTCGTCATGCATTGCTTTCATCTCCAGCGGTATCGTTACAGCAGGCTGAAGAACCCCTGATTCGTTGATAGGCTGAAAGGTCTTCTGTGTATCGGCAAGCTGCACGTATTGGCTCGCGCTGGCCGATGGGAAATTCGTCACGTTGTAAGCCGACTGATAAACTTTCTGCGGAATGATGATCGGATCCTCGGAGACCTCGAAGACGCCCCTCTTCGCTACTGTCTTAGCGAACACTGCGTTGAGATTCGCAAGAGTAACGTCAGGTGTGGTTGTAGTTAAGGGCAAGTTTACCCTGATTTGCATGATAGTGCGGGTGTTGGGACCATAGCCGGGCTGCGTGGCGGGCGCGCCGCCCGTATCCATTTGGTTAGGCGTGCCAGTGTAGTAGTCGTAGTTCGTGACACCCGCCGGTAAAGGCGCAGGGGCATCGTTGTAGAGAATGAGTGTTTTGCCGGCGTAGGCGGAGAAGTCAACTACGACATCGGCCCGTTCCGCTGTTCCGAGAAGAAGTGAGTGCTGATTGACATTGCCGAAATTGAATGTTGTTGGGTTAAGGTTCCAGCCGACCGGTTGGCTGGGTACTACAACAGGCTTCGGCAGGAAGCCGCCTTCGGTGCCGATCTGAATCCAGTCCGGTCCTTTTGTCGCCGGATCGGGAATGCCGCTTGGCGTGTCCGCATATTGGTTCGCGGGTGCCACACCAACCGGGACCATCTTGACCTCTGTGCAGTTGGCAACCGGTGCAGCTCCATCGCACAACACCGTGCCGATAGTGCCGGGTGTTGTCGGCGTTGTCTTGTCAGCAGCTACATAGAGCTGCAGGTTTACCATACGGTCATCGCCGGCATTCAGGATGCGGAACCGGTAGGCCTTAGGCTCAACCTCCAAGTATGGGTAGGCGGTGCCGTTGACAACCGGTGTGTCCATAAAGGCTTCGCCCGCCATAGAAGGGTTAGGCGTCCTGGTATGCAAGGAGGCTCCCATTGCGCTGCGCTGCAGTCGAATGCATCTGGCTCGGTGGTGCCGTTCAGAGTGCAGGTCGTCGGCGGCTGCGGGAGACAGTAAGGGTTTGGAACTGGTCCTACCTCGATGCACCCCACCGGGAGCCCGTTGTTGTCGCACACGGGGGTCGGCTGAATGAACCAGGGACCATAGTGCCAGCGGCCGAAGGCATTAGTGCCGGTAACGTCCCACGGATTCTGGGCCGACATATAGACATGGGGATACCAGAGGTCCCCGGTATTAGGAACCGGCGGCGTTGTTCCCCAATTCCATGTAGGGTCCTGAGCGGCGATTGTAGTAGCGTCTACGAAGGTCCTGTCCATAATGACAAGTGGAATCCCAAGGTCAGGAAGGACCTTTAAATTATTCGGGTTTACTCCGGACAGGTTAGTCCCCTTGATCATGTCCTGCTCGACTTGGTCCGTCACAAGGTAACCCGCGGCCTCGCCCGCATATACATTGAGACGAGTGATGCCAAAAGAATGGTCGTGGTAGAACATCAACCTTGCGCTCTGAGCGTTGGTATAGTAGAAAGTCAGTGCTCCGGGTTCGGGATTCGGCATGTCGGGAACGTTACTCGCGCTTACGCCCTTAGGGTACGGGGTGTTTTCACCAGCCGGTGTTGTCCACTGGTGGGCCGTCCCATCACTGATCCATACAGTATTGTTGCCGTGGAGGTGGACGGTGGCGCGGTTCTGTGTATACATTTCACAGGACGTACCAGGTATCATCGGATCACAGTCCAGGCCCATGGCGTCCTTCGGGCCCATCCCGGACCCCATTACGGTAGTATCTACCGGCAGGAAGAGGTCTCCGCCGGAACCGGTGGGAAGCAGGTTATAAAATTTCAGGCGGACAGGCACACCCGGCTGACCTGGAATGCTGCCACTTGCAACAATAACGGGTCCGAGAGAATGAGGGTAATCAACAGCGATAGCCTGAGAAAGGTCAGGCTTCAAAATCGGAGTGCCGTCCGGGTTTGTCAGAGTAATATGCTTGCTCACCCCAAAGTTATTCGGTGTCTCTAATTGCACGTAGCCCCGAAGTCTGGTCGGCGGCAGGTCAGAGTGCATTTTCTCCTCATACTCGACCAGGGCGATTTCGTAATAGTCAGAACCGGCGTAGGTCGTAGTATCGGCAACAGCAATCGGGATGTGCTGTCCGAGGGGGTCACCGCCAGGCGTCACAAGGCCGTTAGCTCCGGCAGACGTGAGACCCGGAAGTTTGTCTATGAATTTTCTGATGCCGCCGGTTAGAGGGCCGCCTATTGTTGCCGAAGCTATGGCGTCTGTGCCCGTCGCATCCGTAATGGTGACGGCAGGAGCGCTATACCCCGTGCCTCCGGTGTTGACCGTGATGGCGGTAATGACGCCGCCTACAACCGTTGCCGTAGCAGTGGCGCCTGTGCCTGTGCCGTAAACATCGTCGATGGTGACAACAGGATCGGTGTATCCACTGCCACCAGCCTCAACCGTGACGACAGAGACGGCCCCTGTCGGAAGCGGGCTGTAAGCCCAGTTACCATAAGGCCCGAAATAATGCGGTACCCCGCCGGGGTCGAGAGCGAAAGCTGCAGGAGCTGCTGCAGCCGCAAGTGGAGCTGCAAGCTGCCAGCTCTGTATTCTCTGAGTAGCCGTTGCCGCAAGTGGATCTACAGGCTGACCGACCTGTATTTTCTGAGCGCGCATCGCTTTGAAACGGGCTGCCGCGGCCTTCTTCTCGGCCTGTGTAGCTCGTCCGCGATACTTAAGTACCTGTTTGGCACCGGCGCTGTTATTCGTTGTCTGCGCCCAGCCCATGTCAATGCCCAATGAAAGGGCGACCACTGTAAATACCACACTTATAAAATTCAAAAAGTTATGCATCTTCATTTTATCTCTCCTTTCGTGTTTGTTTTTGATGTTATTTGTTTGTTGGTTTTCTTCACATTTTTCATCCCCCTTTTTCACTGAAGTTAACCCGGCAATACGCCGTTTATTTTTTTGTCCGGCTGAGATACCGGACACCCTTTTGTTTCCCGCCCCGTTGCTCAGCAGACTGCATATCATTTCAATAAGCGCTTCAAATCTGAAAGGTTTTGCGATGTAATCGCTGACGTTAAGCTGCTTAAGCATCTCTTCTGCCTCATCAGTAAGCCCGGCAGACATCACGATTACCGGTATTTCAACGCGTTTCTCAAGCAGATAAGCTAAAAGCTCAAAGCCGTTTTTAACGGGCATATTCAGATCTGTTATCAAAAGGTCTATCTGACCGGATTCGAGAATTTTCTCCGCCTGCTCGCCGTTTTCCGCCGTGATGATATTGAAATTTTTATCATAAAGCCTGAGTGCCTCGGACAAACTGGACAAAGTCAATTTCTCATCATCAACAAGCAGTAACGTTTTCATTACACTTCTTACTGCAAGGACAATGCCACTTTTAAATAGTAGGTAGAATTACGCAGTTACAATTTTTGGGGTTTCCGGGAAGGTGATATCAGTTTATTTGGGACGGTCCATATTGAACGGACAGGTCCATTTTGGACTATGAATTTTATTTTAGGCCGTACTCTTTGATCTTCCTCTTTAGAGTGGAAAGAGATATTTGCAGTGCTGCCGCAGTCTTGGAAACATTGAATGAAAGTTTTTTGAGTGTGGAATGGATATATTGTTTCTCCACCTCCTCAAGAGGCAGGATGGTGTCCCCGGTGAGTTCTTCATTACAGGCCGGGGCAGGATTGCGGGCCTCACTCAGAAGCACGGAGGGAGTGATAAAGTTCCCGCTCTGAAGGAGACAAGTCCTCTCAAGAATGTTTCTCAACTCACGCACGTTTCCGGGCCACTTATAATTCATGAGCTTCTCAAACTCTGAATCCTCAATTTTAATGTCACGGCAGTTTGTTATCTTTTTCAGAAGATAAGAGCAGATTTCGGGTATGTCCTGCTTTCTTTCCCGCAGCGGGGGGATATGTATCCTGATGACGCTTAACCTGTAGTAGAGGTCGCTCCTGAATTTCGAACCCATAACGTTTTCAAGGTCTGCGGACGTGGCGGCTATAACACGGAAATTTACAGGCCGGATAAGGTCTCCGCCAAGCCTTTTTATTTTTTTATCTTCAAGGACGCTGAGGAGCTTTGACTGGAGGTGCAAGGGCATTTCTCCTATTTCATCAAGCAGGAGGGTCCCGCCTTCAGCCATTTCAAATATTCCCCGTTTGGAAGAGGCAGCGCCCGTGAATGCGCCTTTTTCATAGCCGAAGAGCTCCGCCTCTATCAGGTTCTCAGGAAGCGCGGCGCAGTTGATGCTTATAAACGCGTCTTCCTTGGCAGGGCTTTTATAGTGAATGGCCTTGGCCGCAACATTTTTGCCGGTGCCGGTTTCCCCTGTAATTAAGACCGGGGCGTCCGTTGAGGCGGCAAGGTCCACGGCCTTCAGGATTTCCGAAAACTCCCTGCTGCCGCCCACAAGGACAGCATCTTCGCTGTCTTTTACTTTTCTGTAACTCTCAATTTGAGCGGTCTTCTCAAGGCTGAGGGTCTTTAAGGCCTGTTTTACGGCAAGGTACAGCTCCTCCATCTCAAAGGGTTTTGACAGATAGTTATGGGCGCCTGCCTTAATGGCCCTGACCGCGTTCTCGAAACTGGGATAGGCAGTGATAAATATTATCTTCGTCTGGTCGTTGTATTTCAGGATCGAGGGGCAAATGGTGTGTCCCTCGCCATCAGGCAGGTTCTGATCGAGCATGACAATATCAACCTTGTTCTGCGAGCAGGCGGCGGTCCCGTCCGCGATTGAATGCGCGGCAAGGACCTTCAGGTTGTCTTTATTCAGGTGGTCTTTGATGACGTCGCACAACAGCCTGTCGTCATCTATTATAAGCAGGACCCTTTTGTCTCTATCGCTGTTCACTCAGGACCTCAGCGACAAATATGTCAACTTCCGTGCCTTCATTTATCCGGCTTTTCACCTCTATTGAGGAATTCATTTTCGCAAGCATTTTTCTCGCAATGACCAGGCCCAGTCCGGTCCCGCTCGATTTGGTAGTATAAAAGGGTTTGAATAAATTTCCAAGATGCTCCCCGGTTATGCCGCAGCCGTTGTCGGAGAACCTGAGCCGTATCATACCTGAAGACTTTGAAACAGTGATGGAAATTTTCGGGTCTGGCCTGCCTTCGCATGCGTCAATTGCGTTGGTAAAAATATTTAAAAGCACCTGCTGGAGCGCGCGCGGGTCCGCATGGCATAACTCCGCATCCGGATCCACAGAGCATGTTATGGCGATACCCTTTCTCTCGTAATCCTCTTTAAACAGAGAAAGAAATTTCTCCAAAAAATCCGTCATCCTTATGTCCTGTAACGCAGGTGTTTCATACATATTGAAAGTCTTCAGGCTTTTCAGCAGATATTCAACCCGTGACAGCTCATCCTGTATGCGCTGAATATAATTCAGAACAGACTCCTTTGAATAATTGTCCAGGTTTGTCTGGAGCACCGTCAGGGCCATTTTTATTGAGTTGATGGGATTGCCTATTTCGTGCCTGATCCCGGAGAAGATGTAGCCGATATTGTTCATGGTATTTACAGCCTCTGCAATGGATTCAAGCCTGAGTTTTTCACTCACATCACGCCTGACAGAGACGTAGTTTATGATCTTTCCGGCGGCATCATTAACCGGGGAGATAGTGCAATCTTCATGATAAAGCGAGCCGTCCTTCTTTTTACTTATCAGAAGGCCGTTCCAGATATTCCCCAGTTTCATCGATTCCCTGATGACCTGATAAAAAGCCTCGTCATGCCTGCCGCTGTCAAGTATATGCAGATCATGCCCGGCAGCGTCCTGACGTGAAAAACCTGTTATGCGTTCAAAGGCCGGATTGGCATACTGGATCTTCCCTTTGATGTCGGTTATTACAAATGCGTCAGGCGCGGATTCGGCTGCTGCCATAAGGCGAGTGCGGTCTTCTTCTATGCTGAACCTGTGAATGACTTCTCCGACAATAGGGGCCATCACCTCCATGAACTCAACATCCTTCCCTGACAGCCTTCCTTCATTTTTATCGGCAAGGTAAAATGCCCCGAGTGTCCTGTTTTGATGGCGGATGGGGACAACTGCTATTGACGCAAAGCCATTTTGAGCGCATACACCTCTGAAACATTTCTTTCCGTTTTCCTCCGATGAGTTCATAAGTTCACGCGAGTTGTTGCAGAAGAAAGAACCGTTCGGAGTAATAAAAGGGGCGTCACAGCGCTCGAATTTTCCGGTTATCACCCTGATGCAGGCACACTGGTCCGTCTTGACCGAGAGACAATTTTCCCTTTCCCAAAACTCCCTGCTGTAACCAACGTATGACTCATAAGGGATCCCCCCGTTTTCATCCAATATCCTTACGCCTACGCACCGGCATTTGCTCCATACTCTTACAAGGTCTACCACAGAATCCAGGTAGTCATTTCTTGAAAAGCTGCGAGTGAACAGTTGCAGCAGGTCGTTGCTTGCGCGGGCCATCTCGTTGGCCCGGAGAAGTTCAGCGGTCCTCTCCCGGACCCTGAGCTCCAGCTCTTCTTTTGCCTTTTGTAACGCCTCTTCCATCTTCTTGCGCTCCGTGATATCCATAAGCATACCAGACAAAATATCCCCGTCAAGGGTCGCGCTTAAAAGTATATTTTTTATTTCCCCTGTTCTTGTAAGCAATTCGACTTCGAAATGGTCCACCCTGGCGTCCTTCTTGATCCTTTGGATCAACGCAACCCTGTCCTCCGGATTTTTATAGCTGGACAATATGTTGTGATGCTTTAATTTTTGAAGAGTCTCATATTCGAAAATGCGCAATAGCGCTTCGTTTGCGTAAATAAGGTTGCCATTTAAATTCGTAGTAAAAATGCCTACAAGGGAAGTATCTACAAGATGTCTGTACTTCTTTTCGGACTCAATAAGCTTTTGCTCGATCTCTCTCCGCTCGCTGATGTCGCTTACAGTGGACTCCTGACTGCCGGCGGGCTGGTCCGGCATTTTCCTGTCCGCCTTTTTTCGGTGGACAGGAAAATTGCTGGATGCAGGATTGGTCCTTTTCATTTTTGTTTTGGTGTTCCGGGGCATGGTTAAATTATATAATGGAAAACAATCCACCGCAATTTTTTTTATGACAGGTAAAAAATAACGGATTCTTTGATGGCAGGCAGTTCCTCTTCTGTGAGGCCAAAATGTTTCAAGTCTGCCGGGTCAGCCTCGGGGACGCGGAAATTGCCGCTTGAGCCCAGCTCAAATTTTTGCACAAGCACATTGGAGACATGCACTGCAGCGACAATATCCTGGTTGGTCTTACAGAGGCGCGGCTCGTGGTGCCATCTTATTGCGTTCACCAGAAATGACGGCATGCTCCACCACTCGGCAAGATGCCTGCCTATCTCCTCGTGGTTTGTCTCCAGGATATCGTATTCGGCTTCTATCAATAACGATTTCTTCAAGCGGGCAGTGTCCATAATTTTCCTGAAATCGTCGGCAAGGCACATTTCCTCGACAAGCTTTCCCATGTCATGCAGTAACCCGGCGGTAAAGGCCCTTTCAGCTTCCTTGTCGTCCAAATGCGGCAGCCTGCCGGCAAGCATTTTTGCCAGAATGCCGCATGAAAGTGAATGGGTCTGAAAATCCTTCAGGTCAAAGCCCGTGTCCGACTGAGATCCGGGCGACATAGGGCTGAAAATCGAATATGAGAGGACCAGTCCTTCAACAATGTCTATACCTAGGACCATCAAGGCGCGTTCAACAGTGTCAACCTTATGCCTCTGGCCGAAGAGGGATGAGTTGGCCCAGCGCAGGAGTTCAGCAGAGATGGACGTGTCCTGCTCGATGATCTCCGCAAGGTGTTCTATGGATACGGTATTTATATGCGAAAAACATTTTTTAATTTCAAAATAGGTTTGCGGCATAGTCCTAAGAGTGGAGATGGAGTTGATGATCTTCTGCAGCCCTTTGCCCTTTTGCTTCAACTCCTCTGCCTGAAGGAGGGCGTCCCGTATGATTCCTTTAAGCTCGTCGTCCCTCCACGGTTTTGAGACAAGCTGCTGGGCGCATCCCTCCGAGAGGGCCTGGACTATTGCGCCGCGGTCTGCATATCCGCTTAAAAAAATACGGACGACATGGGGATAAAGCTCCCGGACCTGTTTTAGAAAGGTTATGCCGTCCATGCCCGGCATCCGCACGTCGGAGATAACAAGGTCAACGTCCTCTTTTTTCAGGACGTCTATTGCCTTTTCCCCGCTTTCAGCAAAGCGGAGGTCCCATGCCTCATCCTGAAGCAGCCGCCGGAGGGAATTAAGAATACTCAACTCGTCATCCACAAAAAGTATGGTCTGGCGCTCTTTATCCATTATCAAATCTCTCTGTTCCGCTTGCAGCGCATTTAAATTATGATATCACTTTAAAATTGCTATCTCAAATTAACCGCAAGCCTTTCACCTTATATATCGGATGTTATACGCGGGAGATTAAAGCGGGGAAACACAATAAAGTTACAGGTTATATCTCAGAACGACAGCCTTGCAAAAATTGTCGATATCTCTCAGATGCTTTTTCCAGACAGTGTAGACGATTTTCATGTCAGTCTTTTCGTATTCATGCACGATTCTGTTTCTGAATCCCGACATCTGGACCATTTTTTTTGCGAGAGGCTTTGAAATGATCTTGTTCTTTGAAAGCATTTCAAAGACCTCCGCCTGTGTTGCAGGAGTCTCCCATTCCGAATCACTTATGATGTGAGCGCCGATATCAATACATGTCTGTATCGCCTGAATAAGATTAAAAAGAACAATGCTCTGGAGGTCCCTGTCATTTGCAAACGACTTGATCCCGGGGTCCTTTTTCTGACGGACCTGGTTAAGGTAGGTTTCCATCCTTTCGAGTTTCCTGCTGATAAGGGATTTATCAACCAACTGCTGCCCTCCTGAAACGGTTAGCGACAGCTTTGTTAAAGATGTCCTCTATCGGCTTGAAATCAAGATACTCAATAATCGCCTTTGCAGTAAAGTTCACCCTCAGTTCCCTGTCTTGGTCAAAGAGTATCCTCCCGGTTTTAAGAACGCGATGTTTCAGATAAGGCGAAGCGGTATTTAGAATTATAATGTCCACCAGGCGCAAAGTAAAAGACGGCGAAGCGAGATAGTATTCATTTTTCAAACGCTCAAAGTTCCTTCTTTTCAATTTCTTTTCATTGACGAGAACAGCTATATCAATATCGCTTTCCTTTGTTCCTCTGCTCCTGGCAAGGCTTCCGAAAAGATATAATGCTGATACCTCTTCCCTGCGTTTAAAATAGTTCACGATTCTTTTTATGTCGCTATCCATATCGGGCTTTTTCATTTTCAGATTATAGCATATGCACAGCTATCTCCAACACACTCCGCGGGGACAGATACGGCGCAGAAGCTGCGCTCGATTGCTGGCGCTGGAAGATATTTATGAGTGAAAATGGATGGGAATAGGCGGTCCAATCAACAAAATTGAACCAGCAAGATCATTTCCGGATTTCGGTTTTCACAGGAATGACAAAAAGGAAAGCCTTAAATATTCTCCGTCATCTCCCACACGCCGCAGGGGCAGATGCCGGCGCAGAAGCTGCATCCGATGCAGAGGTTTTCGTCAACCACGTATTCGTATGAACCGTCTTTGTAAAGGATTCATTCACGCATGTTGTAAGCGGGAATCCGGTTTTTATATACAATTCCCCTGTAATGGATTGCTTCGTACATACAGCACGTTTTTACCTGAAAAATCCCAGCCGATTAGTATAAAATGGTTCTTATAAATGCCTCGTAAAAGCGACCAATATAAGCCATCAAAAAATATTTGGATAACTACGGGCATTTTCTCAAGCCATTATCTTCTTGAACGCCTGCCGCAGACAGGAACAAAATTATGGCCCTCAGATGAAGAAGTATCTCCAATATTTAAGGCAATTCAGGATTTATACAAGGCGAATATTGTCGGATTGAGAAAAGGCAATGAAGCCAATACCGAGAGGAGATTTATCGATAAAGTTATTAATGAATTGGGTTATGGTTTTCTTAATCAGAACCAAATTCCAGAAGCGGAGCGCAGACAGGTTCCCGATTATTTCCTCTATTCCTCCCGTAAGGACGCTGACAAAGCCTTTGAGTTATCTTCGCATATGAAATATAAGTTGGCGCTTTCAATTACCGAGGCAAAGCGATGGGACCATAACCTGGACAAACCTTCTTCCGGTAAAGGCAAAGCTCCAGGGGGCAGGTATCCGCATCAACAGATAAGAGATTATCTGAACGAGTCAGAGCACATTAAATGGGGAATTCTTACCAATGGCAAAGAGTGGCGGCTTTATTTCAAAGAGGGACGCTCAAGCAAGTTCTTCGAGATAGATATTGAAGATTGTCTTGAAGATATTCAGAGGTTTAAGTATTTCTATGCTCTCTTCAGACCCTTAGCTTTTATAAAAGACAGCTCCGGCAGATGTCTCCTTGATAATATTTTTGATGAATCCCTGAGATTTCAGGAAGACATTGAAAAAGACCTTAGAGTAAAAGTATTTAAATGTGTTGAATGGCTTGGCCACGGGTACCTTTCCAGAGAAGAAAACCATCTTTCGGAAAAAGACCTCGACTCGATTTACCATCACAGTCTTATTCTTTTATACAGGATACTCTTTGTGCTCAATGCAGAGGCAAGGGACTTGCTGCCTACTAATCCACTGACAAAATATTACAAGCATTACGGGTTTCAGCGAATAAAAGACAGGGCAAGACAGGAGAAAGGCGAGTTTATCAGCGCCAAGACAGTCTTGTATGATGAGCTTTTGGCTCTTTTTCATCTGATAAACGGCAGCAATGAAAAGCTCAATAAGGATATGAATATCCCCCGATACAACTATCTTCCACGATATTGTTTGCCATATTCAGTAAATTTAAATAAGCCAGTATATTTCCCTTTCGTTTCATAAAGCCCTTTGTTGTACGCATTGTCGAAACCAACTAAGTCATCATAAATTGCACCTCGTATATTTGCCCTGAAGTTTGTCAAATTGAAATCAAGTTTCTCATCCTGAATTCTTGTTAAAACATAATTCCCGATTTCTTGTAATTTAGCATATTCGGCATTTTGTGTTAAATGTTTTATCGCTTCAATAATCAAAGATTTAAATGTAGGTACTGTTCCAGGTAATTCTTTTTCCCTCCGTTCAATGTCTGCTATTACTTTCTTTAACCCTTTATCATTTCTCGCTTTCTCTTCACTCTTTGAAAATGCAGAATAGATATCGGAGTAGCCGCTTAAATATTCTTCATCAGGCTCAAAAATAGACGGAGTAAATTTTACAGAATTATAGATTGCTTCAAGCTGAGAAAAATAAAGCGGTTTGTCTTCTTTGATAACTGTATTTACTTCAAAATTTGAAAGCAAACCGCCGCCTGTTAGGTTTGTGCTGCCAATAATCGATGTCGTCTCTTTTTTGTTATTAAAGAGGTAAATTTTCGGATGAAAAACGATATCAGTTTTGTTGTCTTTTTTATCGCCGAAGCAAAAGAAAGTCAAATTTGGAAATGACTTCTTAATATTAAGTAAAAAGTTTATTGCTTGAGGGTCGGTCGTTTTAAAATCTAACCCCGCAATGATTTCGACATTGCTTTTCTTTGATAAACAACTATTCAATGACTGCTCAATCACCTTCAATCCAGAATATTTCATAAATGCAACAGCTATTCTTGCCTGAGTTGAATTTGCCAATTCTTGATTGATGATGTTGCCGATAGGATAATTTAAGTTGGACAGTATTTGCAGTTTCATTATGATGTCTCTTTTTATCTTTCTGTTACCAGTTTACAAAAAAATTACACAAAGTTACAAGAAAAAGTTGCTTTCCTGAAATAGTTGTTTTCCTTCTCAACGCACATTTGAAAAAAGAATTAACATAGCACTAAAATTAAACACAGTTTCTAATGAAATAATTGTTATGGAATTTTTGACAGACGAAGAAAAAGGCCCGATCATTTTTAGAGGCGCACATGTAAATAGGTATGAATTTCAGGAAGAACCTAAACAAGGAACACCTATGTATCTTGATGTCCAAAAATATCTTGATGCACATGGTAAAAATACAAAGGCATATGATTACAAATACATCAGAATCGGCTATCAGAGAGGAGCTGCAATAGATAACTGGCGCAGAATCATTGCAACCATTATTGCGAAAGACAGTTTTTGCTCGGATACAATTAATTATATCATCAATCCTAAAGAGTACGCTCTCTTTTCTATTCTCGCCATGTTAAATTCATCATTATGGGAATGGAGATTCCGTCTTACAAGCACAAATAATCATGTAAACTCTTATGAGATTGACTCCATGCCAATGCCTCCAATTTTATTCACAACTCCAGAAAAAGAAAGAAAAGAATTCTACATGGAAGCTGTCACACTGTATAGACGTTCAAAATATGAAGACATTTCAAAATGGGCTGATTATGAATTAGCGATGGACAGAAACGACACCAGTCATGACTTTCTCGCCTACCTTGCCGAGCAGATGATTGAATTAAATAAAACCAAGAACGAGGAGATCAAAGGCTTCCTCATATGGCTTGAGCGTGAGATCGGAACAGACATTGACGGCTTAACAAATAAAACTGCAATCAAAGAATATCATGAGCATAGCTTTGATCACTTTCTTGAAGTCCTCAAAAGAAATAAAAACAAACTTTCTATAAACTCTTCCGACAGAAAGAAACAGGAACTCCTTGAGAATCATTTCATGAAAAGCATGTCGGTTCTTGAGCCGGTGAAAAATAGAATCAAGACAGCCGATGAATTGATAGATCAGATTGTTTATAAGCTCTACGGTCTAACACCGGAGGAGATTACGATTGTGGAGGGGGAAAAGTAAAAATAACCATTGAAGATATTGTGTTATGTTGCTAATATATTACGTATAGGCAGACCCACATGTAAGATCATTCAGGAGAATTATGACGGCTGAAATTGCAATAATGAATAAAACGGCAGTGGCTCTTGCGGCTGATAGCGCAGTTACGATTGAACAGAACAAAGGGCATAAGATTTTCAATACGGTCAACAAGCTGTTTACCCTGTCAAAATTTCATCCGGTTGGAATAATGATCTATGGCAGTGCTAATTTTATGGATATCCCATGGGAATCGATTATTAAGATATACAGAGCAAGATTAGGTAAGCAGAAGTTTGCTACTTTAAAAGAATATGCCGATAGTTTCATTTCTTTCCTATCTGAAAATATTACTTTGTTCCCAGAAGCCGAACAGAAAAAGTATTTCTTCAGGGCCATTGCTGGGTATTTTACAGACTTACGGGGTGAAATAGATGAGCAGGTAAAAGAAAAAATATCTTGTGATAAGAAAATTACGGAAACATCAGTAAAGGAAATAGTTGAACAGACTATCAGAAAGCATTACGAGGTATGGAATAAAGTTGAAAAGTTAACCCATATCAGTAGCGATTTTGATAAAACCCTGATTGATAACTATGGCGATCTAATTATAAAGGCTAAGGATGAAATTTTTCAGCAATTGCCGATTTCGGAGAAAACTGTTGAAGATTTGCAGATTATTTGTGCAGGTATCTTTTCAAAAGATAGGTTTGCGAGAAATTCTTCCGGTTTGGTTATAGCCGGATTTGGCGAAGAAGAAACATTCCCGGCGCTTGTTTCATTTGCTATGGAAGCCAAAATTAATAATACGCTTAAATTTAAGAAAGAAAAAGACGCGGCTATTAACGTTGACTCCTTAGCATGGATTATTCCTTTTGCACAAAGCGAAATGGTTGCCACGTTTATCGAAGGCGTTGATCCCGGATACAATAAAATCATATCTGACTATCTTTCGGAATATTTCGAGAAGTATCCTGATTATATTGTGGATAGCATTGAAAATATTAATGCTGCCAGAAAGCAAGAGTTTTCAAAAAAGCTGAAAGAAATCGGTCTTTCAATACTTGCAGATTTTAATAAAAAATTGCAGGAGTATAGGCAGGTTTCTCACATTAATCCCATCACCAGTGCGGTATCATTTCTTCCGAAAGATGAACTTGCTGCAATGGCGGAATCGCTTGTCAATCTAACTTCCTTTAAAAGAAAAATATCTTTAGATGCTGAAACCGTTGGTGGCCCCGTTGACGTTGCCGTAATCTCGAAAGGTGATGGATTCATCTGGATCAAAAGAAAACATTATTTCAAGCCGGAATTAAACCCTGGGTTTTTTGCTAATTATTTTCGGAAAAATAGAGAGGAGCACGATAATGAAAAAGTCTAAAATAAAGGTGAAAGAGTATCATTCAATGAAAGAGTACGAGAAAAAGTATTATCCGGAATCTTTCAAGAAACAATCTATTAAGATTAGTGACCCTTCAACTCTCGGCATTATTCTGGCAAGGGAATCTTTAAATAAGTTTAAGCATCTGATCCAAAAGCAAAAAGTGTGCATTTAACATGAGAGAAGTAAATTAGATCAAATTGTAGTTGTAGACAAAATACTGCCGCTTTTCTTTTTTAACCAGCTTCCTGAGTTTCTTTATAAACATGTCTTCGGAGTGAAGAACATTTTCGACGCTGTCATTAATTGTAATTATAAAAGAAATATGGCGGTAATCAGGAATTTCCGGGTCTTTGCTTATGAATATATTGATGTTCTGTATATGCTTAAAAGTCTCTATAAAAAGACTGTAGTATTTACAGCATTCCTGGAATACATTTTGATTTAAACAAAAACCGAACACTTCTTCTGAGAATATCAAACTTCCAACCCCTTAAATATTCTCCGTCATCTCCCACACGCCGCAGGGGCAGATGCCGGCGCAGAAGCTGCATCCGATGCAGAGGTTTTCGTCAACCACGTATTCGTATGAACCGTCGGGATTGTCCTTCCTGCTGATCGCTCCGTAATAACATGTCGCCTCGCACATGTGGCAGTCCCTGCATACGGCGCAGGACATGCAGCGGTTGGCCTCGGTCTCCGGCTTGAAGGGTTCGCCTTTGCAGATGTCGTAATAGGAGGTTTTTATCTTTTCATAGGGGACCAGCGGTTTTTTTGCAGGCATATAATAAGACCTTCCCGCAAGCAGTGCGTGCACAGCATCCGCAGCTTTTCTCCCGTGACCGATGGCGTGCGTTACGAGTCCGAGCTTGGTTGCATCGCCGATCGCATAAACCTTGGGGTCGGAGGTATGCCCGACTTCGTCAGCTTCTATCCAGCCGTTTTTGTTTGTGTGAATGCTTGGCGTCAGGAACTCAGTCATTGGCGTATCGCCAATTGATATCACGACAACATCTGCATCAAGCGATGAGCCGTCGGTGAAGTAGATCTTCTTGTCTTTCTTTACAAATTTTTCGGTGAACTTCGGCCAGAGGATCTTCGTGCCCAATGACTGGGCGATCTCAAGCTCCTTGCCGAATGCAGCGGGTTTCTGGATATCAACTGCTGTCACCTCTTTTGCGCCGCAGTGGAAGGCCTGGGCCGCAACGTCCATTCCTACATTTCCAGCGCCGATGACGACAACCCTCTTGTCTTTCAATTTCGGGGCATCGCCGATATTTATTCCCTTCAAAAAGTCATATGCGGAAACCGTGTCCTCCGCCCCGGTGACATTCATCATCCTCGGTTTGTGCGCCCCGCACGCCACTACTACCGCGTCATGCTTTTTGTATATATCTTCAAACTTCTTTTTATTCACCGCCGCCTTCAAATGGACCTTCACTCCGATCTTTTCAAAACGCGAAAGTTCATTTATAAGGACCTCCTGAGGAAGCCTTTCTCTTGGGATGCAGAGTTCGAGTTTACCGCCAAGCTTTTCCGCTGCCTCGTAAAGGTCAACGTCATGCCCTTTCAGCGCAAGCTGCCAGGCTGCGGACAACCCGCCGGGGCCGCCGCCGATGATCGCAACTTTTTTATTCGTCTTTTTCTCGCGCTTCGGAAGCTTCAGGTCAACGCTTGCCCTGCCCAGTTCCTTGATATTGAAGGGCGTATCAACCTGCGCCCTTGTGCATGTCTGCATACAGAGGTTGGGACATATCTCGCCGCATACTGAAGCGGGAAGAGGGCTGTATTGAAGAACAAGCTCCAATGCCTCATGGAGTTTTCCGGCCCGGATAAGCTGCGCGCGTTTTTGCGTAGGTATCCCGCTTGGGCACGCGTATTCGCAGGGCGGAGCGTATTTATAATTGTTCCAGACAGGCTTGTATCTCCTGTCTTCGCCGGTTGTTATGTAAGGAAGAACTGTGAAAGGATGGTTCAGGTACTCCGCGAAGATCCCGCCCTTGCCGACGCCCGTTTCCCAAATATTGTTACGGAACTCGGTGATGGACATCTTGAAGACTTTCTTCTTCGCGCGTTCCTGCGCGGCGAAGGGCACGAGTTTTTTCCAGTCGTCTTTTGAGCGGGTAAGCGTATCGAGATATTCCGTGCGCTCAATTGCTTCAAGATACGGCTTCATGTTCTCTGTGAGCCATTGCCAGTCTTGGTCCGTAAGATCAAGGAGCCTGACGTCGCCTTCGCTGTAGCCCTGGATCGGCCCGCGGAAATAAACCATGCCGCCAACCATTCCGACACACGGGCGGTAGCCCAAGACATTCTCCGGATTCCTCGGATCAACCCCGCAGACAACTGCAATGCCGCCTGCCTTGAATTCAGCGAATGTATCTCCCACGTCCCTGAAATACCATGACTGCGGAGGGTCGAATTTCGGGTTGTGCTTTGTCATCGTATCGCAGCGCGCGCCTCCGCTTCCCTGCACATAGAGTATCCCCTGTGCGGCGGCATTGTGGGCGCCGTTAGTGACATCACCGAGAACAGTAATCTTCGCGCCGCAGTTTATCCAGCCCACATCGTCAGAGGCGCTTCCCTTTAGAACTATCTCGGTCCCGAAAAAGCCCATACTGCCGAGCCTCTGCCCGACAGGACCTTCCACTGTAAGCTTTACAGCCTCGCCTTTTGGCCAGACCCTTCCGCCGATGCCGTGCTGCCCGTCTGCGATGATCCGGATCTCTCTCGCGCCCTGTCTGACTGCGTCCTGTATCTCTTCTTCAAAGATCCTTGACGGGGTGCGCTTGCCGTTTATGTTCCCTTTTAAAGTTATCTTTTTCATAAATTCAGAGCACAGAGCACAGAGCACAGAGCACAGACTGAGACACTATTATTAGTAGTCTGAGTTCTGTATTCTGACATCTGTGCTCTATCTTCAACATACATAATTTATCTGCAATCTCTCTGCGATCGCATGGTCGTCCGTGCTGATACCGTCCGACATGCCGATCGGCAGTTCCGTGCTTCTGCCCATCGGGGCGAATATCTTCTTCAACTCTATATCCAGTGATTTATATACCTCAACCACTCTCTCTGCAACCTTGTCGGGGTCGAGCCTTCTATAAAGCTTCGGGTCCTGAGTCGTGATGCCTCTCGGACATTTTCCCAGGTTGCAAACATTGCAGCGGTTCATTTCATCTCCGTGACAGGCTGCTGCGGCCTGCATGATATATTTTCCGATCGAAACAGCGGATGCGCCGAGCATAAAAAGCGCTGCCGCGTTCGCAGCAAGGTTGCCTTTCTTTCCGACACCCCCTGCTGCAATGAGGGGCAGTTCATTCTGTTTGCCAAGTTTCACCAGGTCAAGGTAGCACTCCCTTATATTTGATGCAATAGGATGCCCCATCGTATCCATTGATACCGTGTATGCAGCTCCTGTCCCGCCGTCCTCACCGTCAATGGAAAGTGCAGCGGCATACTGGTTTCTAACCAGATTATTCAGGACCGCCTTTGCAGTTCTCGTTCCAGATATCTTCGGATAAACAGGGACCCTGAAGCCCCATGCCATGGACATTGACTGGATCATCTTTGCGACAGACTCTTCAATGGAATATTTCGTCTGGTGCGTCGGAGGCGACGGAAGGTCTACGCCCATAGGCACTCCACGTATCTCAGAAATTAATTTCAAAACCTTGTGCGCCATCAGGAGTCCGCCATCTCCGGGCTTTGCTCCCTGTCCGTATTTAATCTCGATCGCGCAGGGGTCTTCAATCATATGAGGGAGTGTCCTGACAATTTCGTCCCAGCCGAAATAGCCTGAGGCGATCTGAGGAATAAAATATTTGATGAACCTCGACTTGAGAAGCCTCTGCGGCATTCCGCCTTCACCCGAGCACATGACGACCGGCATTCCTTCAACTTCATTGAGATACGTAATGCCCATCGCAAGCCCTTCCCACATGGTGGGGGAAAGCGCGCCTATGGACATGCTGCCTATCATCACAGGATATATTTCCCGGACTGGCGGTATGAATTTACCGGTAGTCTTGTCAGCGGCAAGCTTGCCGTCAATCATTTTCAGCGGCAGCTCTTCCGCGGGAAGGATCCTGCCCAAATAAGTCCTTATCCTGAATTCATGCCTGCCTGCGTCAAGCGCGGGGTCGGTGAGCATGGAGATCCTGGTGAATTTGAGCCTGTCCAGGGTTGAAGGCATCGGATCGTTTCTCCTGCCGCCCCTTCTGTAAGGCTGCCCGCCCTTGTTTTTATGGAAGTTGAATTTATGCTGCGGGTTAAACTCCGGCTCAATTGCCTCGTTTGGGCAAACAAGAGTGCAGGTACCGCAGCCAATGCAATAGCGCTCGATGTTTGTTGTCTGTTTGACCATAGTGGTGACCAGCCGCGATGCTTTGGGTTCAGGTACCATTCCCTCTGACTGTAAAACCCGTTTTACAACGACAACCGGTTCTATTGAAAGCATCGGGCAAACAGCCGTGCACCTGCCGCAGCGTTTGCACCTGTCGTCACGCCATCTTACTATGTATGGTAAATCTTTTACGGAAAGCTCATGATTATGGTCTAAGCGTGAAGCTGGTTCCATACCATTACCTCCTGCGCGCCCGGCTTGACGATGACCATGTCGTATTTCATGGGGAATACATCCTGTGATTTATCTCTTTGAGAAATTACACTGTCAAGCCCGCACTCCTCGGACATAAATCCGTATTTGCCTTTCACACCGCCGACAACACCCGGCCTGAGTTTCTTTGCGTCCTGAACCATAATGCAAGTCCCGTCCGGAGTAAAGGCAATGACACAGTTCGGGCCGTCTATGCAGAGCGGCCTCAGCGATATCTTCAGCATTCTCGCAACCTCGCTGTCAGACCTTTTATCGATCTCCGACTGTTTCAGCGGAGTGATCACGTCTTTATAATATGTAAGCGGATAACCAAGCTGCTTGCAGGTGTAGTGAAGGATATGACAAAACACCTCGCTGTCGCTGTTGTAACCGATATAGCCGGGAAAGTTTCTGCTTATTAAAAATTCCCTGATCGGCACGAAAGCGGTATTCTCGCCGTTTGTCATCGAGCCGTAACCCTGAATGAAAAAAGGATGACACGCGTACATGTTGATCGCGTAATTGGTATTCTGTCTTCCCTGGGCGAATATGATCTTTGCCTTGAGCGGGGATTTATCAAGACCGAAAAACTCACTGAGCTCAAGCGGGTCGCCGACCTCTTTCAGCGTCAGTATATCGGGATAGAATGAGAAAACTATAATTGATTCATCACTCTCCCCCAGTTTTCTGAGGGCGAGCCTTGTCTTCAGGAGCAGCCCCCCCTTGTCATCGAATGACCTGTCTTTATAAGAATCGGGATAATCGTAGACACGCGCGAAGTAATGGTCGCGGCCTTCAACCCCTTTAACCGGCTTTATCTTGGGGGTCCACGCATATTTCAATTTGAAACCGAGCTTGTTCATGTAATCATCGAGGGTGTGCATGCCGTTCTTGGAACAGATGCCTGAAAGGATGGGGTAGTCCTTTAATTCTTCAAATTCACCGCCGAGGCTTTTCAGGATAAGCCCCATGCCGGAGCCGTCATGTCCTTCTTTCATAGTTTCAAGGGCGAGGATGTTCTCCATCGGCGAGAAGTATTCACTTGATGTTATCGCGGCAAGCCTGCACATATTGTGTCTCCAGATTTAATTATAAACCCTTTTTGGCAAAAAAAAACGTTGACGCCGGACAAATTACCATGGCATCTAACGCTTTAGACGGCAACCGTTTGCCGTGCTGAAATAATAACAATTAATTTTAACGTTTGTCAAATAAACCGGGAGCAAGGTATATGAAATGCTGGTTCTTATGATTTTCAGCAGGGGATTTTATCTAAGGCACTGTTGAATAATAAAATCTTGACAACGGAAATCCGCCTCATATAAAGTTAGTACTGCAAAAGGTGACCGTTTGCCATGCAAAAAATATCGTCCGGCGTTAAAAATCTTGATACCCTCATAGACTCTCTGTATATTGGGGACAATATAGTCTGGGAAGTTGATGCCGGAACTTCCTATGATGTCTTTATGCAGAATTTCATTAAGCAATCCTTCCAGGAATCCCAAACAATAGTTTATGTGAGTTTCAACAGTTCGCCCCAGAGTATCCTGAGCAAGCTGAAAGATTTTATTGTCCCGGAACATTTGATACTGTTTGATTGTTTTACCTCAGGCAAAGGTAAAAATGATGATACGTTTCTCAAGTTTTACAAAAACAAACCTGACCTGAATATCGTCAGGATCGAAAACCCCAAAAGCATTGAACAGTTTACCCAGAAGCTCAATCAAATAGAGGAAAGCCTGCCGCCGGGCGCAAGATATGTTTTTAACAGTCTTACGGGCATGCAGGACCTCTGGGGGACTGAAGACGATACGTACAAGTTTTTCACTTATATGTGCCCGAGATTATATGACCTTGAGACCGTAGCTTACTGGATACTTGAAAAAGATGCTCACAGCCAGAAGTTCAAGGCGAATCTCAGGCATATAACCCAGGTTGTCTTTGAGCTGTACAAGAGAAGGGAAGAACTGTACATCAAGGCGCATAAACTCGAAGGCAGGCAGGACAGGGAGCCTTTCAAGCCTCATGCCTATGAAATTAAGGATTCTGCGATCACCATCAGCTTCCCGAAGAAAGTGGTGTCAACCGAGATAGGCAACCGTATCAAAGAGGCGAGAATAAGGCTCGGCATGAACCAGAAGGAGCTTGCGGACAAAGTGGACCTGACACCCAGTTTTATTTCACAGGTTGAGAGCAATCAGATAAGTCCTTCATTGAGTTCTTTTGTCCTCATATGCAACGCCCTCGGCGTGAATCCGGGACAGTTCCTGGAGGAAAAAGGTCTTAACAAAGCTTCATGGCTGCTGAGAAAAGAAAAAGTATTGGCGGGCGCCGCTGTCAACGAAGAAGGTGTTCTGATTTATCCTGTTACAAGCGATGATAATAAATTCGTTAAATTGGTTGTCTTCCCGCCAAACACATCTTTGGGCAAACACTTTCTATATCAACGGACCGAAGAATTCATATATGTGCTGAAGGGCAAACTGTCGGTGACTGTCGAAAGCAAAGAAGAGAAAGTGAAGGAAGGAGACAGTATCTATCTAAAAGAAGATTTTCCATCGCAATGGAAAAACGAAGGAGGTGATGAAGCAGAGCTGTTGGTAGTATGCTGAAAGCTGAAAAATGATTTTATCAGCGTTATTTTTTAGCAAAAAAATACCTTTGGTATTTTTTTGCCCTCTCGGGTAATAAATACTTAATTTTCTTATCCGGGAATTCAGTATTACTTTAATGGAGGTGTTTTATGAATAACGGTTATGGTCGGCCAAACGCGAGCACCGCAACTTTAACACGCAACAGGGTTCCGGACCCTGCGCCTTCCGGAATATGCTCAACATGCCTTGACGGATGTCCGGGCCCCTGTGAGATCGCAAAATCTTCCTATAGGGGAAGAGAGGTAATTTATCCAAAGCCTTTCGGAAAGATAACGGCAGGCGCAACAAAAAAATATCCTGTTGATTATTCTCATCTCAACATCCAGGGAACCTGTGTCGGGGCCGTCGGTATAAAGGCCGATTCCGACAAGGCCATATTTCCGGCAGTGTCCACGGAAACAACAGTCGGCAACAAATATAAAGTAAAGCTCAGCCTCCCGGTTTTTACCGGCGCGCTGGGATCAACGGACATAGCCAAAGACAACTGGGAAGGGCTTGCCATCGGTGCGGCGATCTCAGGGATCATTGTTGTTATCGGCGAAAATGTTGTGGGCATGGACCCAAAGTCGGAATATAAAAAAGGCAGGGTGGTCCGCTCGCCTGAATTGGAAAGAAGGGTCAATTCTTTCAAGGATTGGCATGACGGTGCAGGTGACATAATCCTTCAGCAAAACGTAGAGGACACAAGACTCGGCTCCGCTGAATACGCAATTGAAAAACTCGGCGTTAATTGCATCGAACTGAAATGGGGGCAGGGGGCAAAGAATATAGGCGGAGAGGTAAAACTAAAGACCCTCGAACGGGCGCTGGAACTGAAAAGCAAAGGCTATATCGTAATGCCTGATCCTCAAGACCCTGCTGTGAAAAAGGCATTTGAAGAAGAGGAGATCAGGGAATTTGAGAGGCATTCAAGACTTGGCATGGTCGACCATGAGGAATTCATCAAGGCGGCCAATCACTATAGAAAAGCAGGGGCTAAATTCGTCTCACTGAAGACCGGAGCATACAGGATATCGGACCTTGCAAGGGCCATAAGGTACGCCTCTGACGCGGAGATCGATCTGTTGACCATTGACGGCGCTGGCGGCGGCACCGGAATGAGTCCCTGGAGGATGATGAATGAATGGGGGATCCCGACGATCTACCTGCAGTCCTTAGCTTATAAATTTGCATCGCAGTTAAAGGCAAAGGGCAAATATGTTCCTGACCTCGCGATAGCAGGAGGATTCTCTCTTGAAGACCATGTGTATAAGGCGCTTGCCTTAGGGGCCCCGCATTTCAAGGCAGTATGCATGGGCAGGGCGCTGATGGTGCCGGCATTCATAGGGAAAAATATCCAGAACTGGATCAAGGAGGACAAGCTGCCGCCGGACATAAAAAAATACGGAGACGTGGCGGAGAGGATATTCATCACGATCGAAACATTAAAGGTGAAGTTTGGTAAAGACTTCAGCAAGCTGCCTCTCGGCGCTGTGGCGATGTATACCTTTGCGGACAGACTCAAGGCAGGGCTCCAGCAGTTCATGGCAGGCTCAAGGAAGTTCGCGCTTCAATACCTTGACAGAAGCGACCTCGTCGCCCTGACAAAGGAAGCCGCGGATGTGACAGGGATAACTTATGTGATGGAATCCGATATGGAAGAGGCACAGAGGATTCTATTCTGTTAGAAGTTTATTCGCATAACAACTGCAATGACGGGCCGATGGAGAAACCGCGTGCGCGGTTTCTCCGCTCGCCTGATCTGAGTTTGTGAGGAATAATGAGGGCCATGTTTTTGCCCTTAAACCATAATTCGGCAGAGGAATGACAATGACCAAGACAATGTACTCCATCCTCAAAATTTTAGACAAACAGGCAGACATAACAGGAGCAAAAGAAATATCCAATCAGTTGAAGATGCACGGGGTGGACCTTACCGAAAGGACGGTCCGTTACCATCTGAAGATCCTTGATGAGCGCGGATATACGGAAGTATTCGGCAAGGAAGGCAGGAGGATCACAAAGGAAGGCAAAAATGAGATCCGGCATGCTCACGTGTCGGACAAGCTCGGATTCGTCATAAGCAAGATCGAGTCTCTTTCCTATCTTACGTCGATCAACCTTGATACATTAAAGGGAGATATTATCCTCAACATCTCTTTTTTCCCTGAAGATGAACTGACAAATGTAATGAGGACGCTAAAGCCGGTCTTTTCATCCCCGTATGTGATGAGCGACAGGATCATTTTTGCGCGCGGAGGGGGCAGGATCGGCGATGTCGTAATTCCCAAGGGCAAGGTCGGCATCGGGACCGTATGCAGTGTTACCATCAACGGCATATTTTTAAAGGCCGGGATACCGGTAACATCAAAATTCGGAGGGGTCGTTGAAATAATCGCGGGGAAGCCCGCGAGGTTCGTGTCGCTGATAAGTTATGAGGGGTCATCGCTTGACCCGCTCGAAATATTCATCAAAAGCAAAATGACCAATGTCTCAGGCCTGGTAAAAGGGACTTCCGGCAGGATATTAGCGAGTTTCAGGGAGATCCCGGTTGTTTGTGCCGATGCGGCTAAAAGGCTTACAGAAATTATGGCGGCACGTGGCATAAAAGGTGTCATCCATATGGGCGACCCTAACAAGGCGCTTCTGGAAATTCCTGTTGGAATAGATAAGGTAGGGATGGTTATCGTCGGGGGATTGAATCCCATTGCCGCACTGGAAGAAAACGGCATATTCACTGAAAGCAGCGCCATGTCAACCTTGTATGAGTATTCAAAACTGGTGCCTTTCTAAAACGCTCTATGAAAAAAATTGAAGCTGTTATAAAGCCGTCAAACCTGAATGAGGTCAAAGACGGCCTGAATAAAATAGGCATTCAGGGCATGACCTTTACCGAGGTCAAGCTCCACGAGGCGGGGGGATGGAACGCCCTCAGGCTTTTTACCACGATGCAGCATTGCCTCGATTTTATACCAACCGTAAAGATAGAGATCATAGTGCCGGACAACATCGCGGCAAAAGCTATAGAGATAATTACCAAGAATGCTAAAACAAACACAGCCGGTGACGGCAAAGTTTTTGTAAGCCATATCGAGGAAGCGATAAGAATAAGAACAGGAGAGAAAGGAGAAGGAGCTATACAATGATGAAAGCGAAAGAGGTGCTGGAAAAAGCAAAGGCGGACAAAGTGACTTTTTTAAACCTTCAGTTTACGGACATCCTGGGTTCATTAAAACAGGTGACCGCTCCGGTGAAAAGCCTTCCGGACATCTTAAAGTACGGGGCCTGGTTTGACGGTTCTTCAATAGAAGGTTTCGCCAGGATCCACGAGAGCGACCTGTATTTAAAACCGGACCCGGACACATATTCACTCATCCCGTGGCTGAATTCCACAGAAGGCAATACCGCGCGGCTTATATGCGACATATACAAACCGGACGGGAGGCCGTTTGAAGGGGACCCGAGATTCATTTTGAAAAAGGCATTAAAAAAGGCGCGCGCGATGGGGTTCGACTATTACGCGGGTCCGGAGCTTGAATTCTTCCTCTTTAAAAATGACTTTGCAAATTTAGAGCCTAATGACAGCGGCGGATATTTTGACATTGCCACTGATGAGGCCCACACAATAAAGAGGGAGATAACAACCGCGCTTGATTATTTCGGGATAGATGTCGAAGCTTCACATCACGAGGTTGGCGCAGGGCAGCATGAGATAGATTTTAAATACGGAGAAGCGCTCCCAACGGCCGACCGCTTACTGACATTGAGGGTCACGGTAAAAGCTATTGCACAGAGGCATGGCCTGAGGGCGTCCTTTATGCCGAAACCCATCATGGGCCTGCCGGGTTCAGGGATGCATGTCCATCAGAGCCTCTTTGACACAAAGAAGAAAAAAAACGCGTTCTTTAATCCCGGGGACAAATATAACCTCTCAAAGACAGCGTATCAATTCATTGCCGGACAGCTTCATCACATAAAAGGCATGATGGCGGTCTTATGCCCTACCGTTAATTCATATAAACGGTTGGTGACCGGTTTTGAAGCGCCCGTGTATATCTCCTGGGCCAGGATCAACAGGTCGGCGCTGGTGAGGGTCCCCCACTGGTTTGATGACAAACCAAGCACTGCACGCATGGAACTAAGATGCCCTGATCCAGCTTGCAACCCTTATCTGGCCTTTGCTGTAATGGTTACCGCTGGACTTGACGGCGTAAAAAAGAACATGAAGCTGCTTGATCCCGTTGAAGAGGACCTGTATGAATTTGATGAAGCCAAGCTGATATCTAAAAAAATAGACACTCTCCCATCGTCCCTTTTTGAGGCAATACTTGAGCTGAAAAATAACAGGCTGATACAAAGTGTATTGGGAGAGCATCTGTACAAAAGATACATTGATATCAAGACAAAAGAGTGGAACGTTTTTAAAATGCAGGTGACCCCGTGGGAGATAGAAAAGTATATTGATATTTAACACATCCCCTGTAAGCATGACGTGATCCCGGATTAATTATAGTGGTTGCGCTTTTCTTATTTCGCACTATAATTGAATTATGAAACGTCTCATATTTCTGTTCGCCATTATTGTTTTTGTCTCAGGCTGCGCCCATGTAGTGCCGCAGGAATTGAGGGACAGAGCGGAGCAGGGAACATCAATCCCCGCGCTCTTCAAGGACCCTGATGAATACAAAGGCAGGCTGTTCATTCTTGGAGGCGCTATTGTAAGTTCTTTAAACACGCAGGACGGGACCTATCTCGAGGTGATCGAAAAGCCGCTCGACTATCGTGAAAGGCCGGAGTACACGGACATATCCCGCGGCAGGTTCCTTGTTCTATACGAAGGGTATCTCGACACGGCAGTGTTCTCTCCCGGCAGGGAAGTGACAGTAGCCGGCGAGGTCATAGGGACAAAGGTCCGCCCTCTCGGAGAAATTAACTACTCATATCTTCTTTTAAGAAGCAGGGGGCTTTATTTATTGAAAGGCGGTTCCGGCATCCCTATACAATTTGGAATAGGCGTATGGCACAGCTTTTAGTGCGAGTAATAAAACATATTAATAATTATTTAAGGTCTTTCAGCAGGCATGAAAGCCTGTTCCATAATTTCTATAATCGACAAACAACTTATTACATTTTTGCTTCAGGGCAAAATGTATTCATACTTTTTCTCTTAGCACTCTGCTCTTTGCCCTCTGCTTTTAAAAGGTGTCGTATAGAAATTTTTCCACAGGCTTTCATGCCTGCAACCATTGGAATGGAGTTCACTAAAATATGCACAGTCTGCAGGCGGGCGGCCCCGTCCTGTAACTAAGGAGGAAATGATGGCGGAAATAACATTTAAAGGTTCACCGGTAAATACTATTGGAGAGCTGCCTAAGGCGGGAGAACAGGCGCCGGATTTTGTTCTTACAAAGACCGACCTGTCCGACATATCGTTAAAGGACCTGGCCGGGAAGAGGGCGGTCCTGAATATTTTCATCAGCGTTGACACCTCTGTCTGCGCGGCCTCTGTGCGGAGGTTCAACGCAGAGGTTGATAAGTTGAAAAATACGGTTGTTCTATGTGTCTCCTTGGACCTGCCTTTTGCGCTTTCACGTTTCTGCGGCGCGGAAGGTCTCAATAACGTCATCCCAGTATCTGAACTGCGCAACAGGTCCTTTGGCAACCGTTACGGGGTCAGGATAGCCGAAGGCCCTCTCGCGGGGCTGTTGGCGCGCTCAGTAGTTATCATTGATGAAAAAGGGAAGGTGATATACACCGAGCTGGTAAAAGAGATTGCTGAAGAACCTGACTACGAAAAGGCGCTGCAAGTATTGCGATAGTCTATGAAAGAGTTGCTACGAATGCACACTAATAAACACGAATGAATAAAACAGATAAAATAATTTTCTCTTAACCAAAATATGTAATAGAGGCACTGTTTATATCTTCTCTATTCGAGTCAATTCGTGACAGTGGCTGATTTTTAATATAAAAAAACAAGGAGGGTTTATGATCTCAAAGATTCTCGTGCCCACAGATGGTTCCGGCACGTCACAGAAGGCCGTTGACTTTGCAGTAGGGCTTGCAAAACAGACAAATGCATCCATAATTCTTATCAGCGTGATCGACCAGAGCGCTTATATCGCCACATCCATCTCAGCGGAGGCCGCGCCTACTCACCTCATAGAACCAATAGGAGAATATCTCAGGATCGCTGCCGAGGCGTATCTTGAAGAGGGAAAAAAACTGTGCAAGAAAAACGGTGTCAAGGCTACAAAAATTATAAGCACCGGTCATCCCGTTGAGGAAATAATAAATGAAGCGGAAAAGGCAAACGTTGATCTCATCGTCATCGGCTCTCACGGAAGAAGCGCCATCGCCTCAGCGGTCCTCGGCAGCGTGACATTCGGGATCATTCACAAAGAGGCGAGATTCCCTGTCCTCGTAGTAAGAAGGTAGAGGCGGTCCGGCGGGTCGCCTCATTTGTATTACCGTAGGGCGGGTTTAAAACCCGCCCCTACATTAAACACATTCTTTGTTCAATGTGGTTTCAGGGACATGCGTATAATTCTTCAATGACGCGACGTGCTGCAGCGCGTGCAAACTTTCGACTTCCACTGGTTGAGATAAATCCTGCAACCTTGCCCTTGCCAGGCCCCAGACAACTACGGAACAGCCTGCTGCTATAAAACATAAAATTCCCGCAAAGACAAATGCCATGATGTACTGGTGGGTTGCGTCATAGAGAACGCCGCCTACGACAGGGCCGAGGATGCCCGCAACGCCGTAAGCCGTAAATATCCAGCCGTAGTTTACCCCGAGATTTTTTGTCCCGAAATAGTCAGCGGTTGCTGACGGAAAGAGCGCGAATATCCCGCCGAAATTAAGCCCTACCCATGCGGAGGCAAGAAAGACCGCCACGTGAGACTCAACGCTAACAAGGAGCATGAAAGCCATGCCCTGCGCGAGGAACATTATCATCATGGCCCTCGGGCGGTCAATGAAATCGCTCACCTTGCCCCAGAAAATTCGTCCGAGCGCGTTGAATATAGCGAGGATGCCTATAGGCTCGACAAAGCGTCCAAAGGTCCCCAGCCATTCGGGGGCGAAAGTCCTCCCTTTAAGAATGGCGCTCATCAACGGGTTCCACTGTCCTATGGCCATTAATCCTGATGTTGCTCCGAAAATGAAAGTCAGCCAGAGCATACAGGAAAGAGGAGTGTTGAGCATCTCTCTCCAGGCAACGTCATTTGAAGCCTTGTTCCCTGATTTATTTGCGTTCCATCCCGAAGGCTGCCACCCGGCAGGCGGGTTACTAAGAAGCGACGCGCCGAGAATAACGAACACTGCGCTGGTGATACCGTGAAGCACAAAGAATGTCTTCCAGCCGATCCCGAATCCGCTTCCCTTTGAGATGCCCAGCGCTACCAGGAGTATCTGTGACAATCCCATGGCCTCTCCGCCCGTTCCCGGCTGCTGTAATAGTATGGATGCAGGTCCGGCAAAAAAGAGTGCGCCTGCTCCGAAGCCAGCTACTGCAAGACCGGTGATCAAACCCTTTTTGTCAGGGAACCATTTTACTGCAGCGGCAATCGGACAAACATAGGCAAATCCAATTCCGGCCCCGCCGATAATTCCGTAGGTCAGATAAAGCGCCCAGGGGCGGCTTTGATCAACCAGCAATGAGCCAAGCAGAAAAGAAACACCGAGCAGAATGCCGCCGATAGAGGCGACCTTGCGCGGGCCGATTTTATCCTGCAAACGGCCCGCGGGGATCATGACTATCGCGAAGGTCAGCAGGGCAAAAGAGAACGCCCACTGGGTAGTTGTGCGGCTCCATCCGAATTCCCCCTCAAGAGGTTTCACAAAAACGCTGAATGCGTAAACGGTCCCTAAAATTATCTGGACGATCAATGCCCCGGCTAAAACAGTCCAGCGGTTTTTACTTTTTTCTTTATTCATGTTTTTTTCTCCCGAATAATTATTATGGTGTCAGCAAGGCGGGGTAACCCCGGCCCTACTGAACTAATCGGGTAATGAAGGGGGAATCTTTAATAGAATTGGTTTTTCTTTTGAAGGGGTGATTCGGTGAATTGCCCTTTGCGATTACAATTGTAGGGGCGAACGGCCGTTCGCCCCTACGTTATTTTATTCTCTTAACTATCGTAATAAACTCTGGCGTGCCGGCTTTTTCGAGGAGCTGGAACAAGACCGTTTCAGTACAGGTGATCACCGCGCCTGCATCGCGCATGAGTTCTCTGCCGGAGAGGAAATTATCTTTCTTTCTTGAGCAGGCAGCGTCGCTGACGAGATGAACAAAGTATCCTTTTTCCAAAAGTCCCAGACAAGTCTGCAAAACACAAACATGCGTTTCCATCCCGGTGAGGATGATATGTGTTTTTCTCAATGAGGCGATTTTCTCTAAAAACCCGTCTCCCTTGCAGCAGTCGAATGTGACTTTTTCCAGAGGCTCGTAGTGCGGTATGGCTTCTTTAATTTCCTTAACTGTCTGGCCGAGTCCTTTTGGATATTGCTCGGTAACAAGAAGGGGGATGTCCAGGAGCTTTGCGGCTTCAATGAGGTGAAGGCAGTTATCGGTCACCCGCTGTTTGTGTTTCATCACAACCGCGAGCTTGTCCTGAATGTCCACAATAACGAGTACGGAGTTGTTTTTGTCGGGGGTGAATTTTTTCATTTCGAATTAATCCTCCATCGTTGAGATATCGCCGATATCAAGGCCCATCTCTTTTGCCCTCAGGACCCTCCGCATAATTTTGCCCGACCTCGTCTTTGGCAGTTTGTCAACAAAGGCTACTTCGGGAGTGGCAATCGGGCCAAGCTCTCTGCGTACATGGCGAACAATGGAATCCCTTAATGCGTCAGACGTTTTGTTGCCGGCTCTCAAAATGACAAAGGCCTTAATGGTCTCTCCCTTTATTTCATCGGGCTTGCCGATAACAGCCGCCTCGGCGACTGAAGGGTGGCTGACAAGCGCTGATTCAACTTCTGCGGTGCCTATCCTGTGGCCTGCGACGTTCATCACGTCGTCCGCCCTGCCGAGCACGGAGATATATCCGTGTTCATCTTTTACCGCGATATCTCCGGTGAAATAAGCGCCCGGTATGGTCTCCCATGCCTTTTCATATCTCTTGGGGTCGTTGTAAACAGTGCGGAGCATATAGGGCAGCGGTTCTTTTATTATGAGCAGTCCGCCCTTGCCGTTTTCAACAGGCTTGCCGCTCCTGTCAACTATCTCGGCCTGAAGGCCGGGCACCGGGACCCCGGCCCTTCCGGGTCTCGCGGTCATGCACGGGAATGTTGCGATCATAGGGCCTGCAACTTCCGTCTGCCAGAAGTTGTCCATTACAAAGCCGTGGTCTGCACAGATATGCTCCTGCGTCCATTTCCATGCCTCCGGATTCAACGGTTCACCGGCGCACGCAAGAAGCCTGAGGCTTTTCTTGTTATATTTGTTTGTAAATTTTGTTCCGAATTTCATGAACATCCTGACAGCGGTCGGCGCGGTGAACATAACCGATACGCCGTATTTTTCAACAGTGGACCAGACAATGCCGGGGTTGGGGTAATCAATGGTCCCTTCCCTGCAGAGCACTGTTGCTCCTGCAACAAGAGGACTGTACACGATATAACTATGACCTACGATCCATCCGATGTCCGATGTGGACCAGTAGACATCCTCATCCTTAATATCGAAAAAGGCCTTTGCAAGATAATATGTTCCTACCATATATCCGCCGTGAACATGGACGACCCCTTTAGGTTTCCCTGTTGTCCCTGAGGTATAGAGGATGAACAGAGGGTCTTCGGAATCCATTGTCTCGGCTTCACATTCCGCAGGCTGCGAATTGAACAGCTCATAAAAATCCATCTCCCTGCCGTTATAAAGCTCGATCTTTTCTTCAGCCCTTCTATGCACTATCACCTTTTCAATATAAGGGATGTCCGCAATGGCCTCATCCACAATAGGCTTCAACGCTATCGCTTTCCCTCTCCTGTATGTTATATCAGAGGTTATTATTATCTTTGCCTTGCTGTCCTCAATGCGGGCCTGAAGCGCGTGATGACCCATCCCGGCAAAGACAACGCTGTGGATCGCACCGATCCTCGCGCATCCAAGCATGGATATAATACCCTCAGGAGTAAGCGGCATATAAATCACGACCCTGTCGCCCTTTTTCACGCCGAGGGATTTAAGGCCGTTGGCCATTTTGTTAACAGCCCTGTAAAGCTGGTGGTATGTAATTATCTTTTCTTCGCCTGTCTCGCAGAGCCAGATAAGGGCGACTTTGTTTCTTCTCCATGTAGAAAGGTGTCTGTCAAGGGCGTTTTGGGTAATATTCAGTTTTCCGCCGACAAACCATTTGTGGCTGGGTTTCTTAATTGCTGAAACTGTTTTCCATTGTTTGATCCAGTGCAGTTCCGATGCGGTTTTGGCCCAGAACTCATCAGGGTCTTTTATGGATTGTTTATAAATTTTTTGATAGTCCCTGAGATAGGCATTGTCTTTTATTTTTTTGGGCGGCTCATATGTCTGTGTTATTTCCGACAGGATATGGATCTTTTCATCGTGAGTCTTCATTGGTTTCCCCTGAAATGTAGGGGCGGGTTTCAAACCCGCCCCTACACAAGATTTCTCTACAATCTTTCCTTCACAAGATTATCCACCACTGACGGGTCGGCAAGGGTTGATGTGTCGCCGAGTTCATCGACGTCGCCCTTTGCGATCTTCCTGAGGATCCTTCTCATGATCTTGCCGCTTCTGGTCTTCGGCAATCCCGGTGCGAACTGTAATTTGTCAGGCGTTGCAATCGGACCGATGACGGTCCTGACATGGCCCACGAGGATCTTTTTCAAATCATCGGACGGCTTCTGCCCGTCTTTCAGCGTAACGTAAACGTAAATGCCTTCGCCTTTGATCTCATGAGGGAATCCGACAACAGCGGCTTCAGCAACTGCCTCGTGGCTGACAAGGGCCGATTCAACTTCCGCTGTTCCCAGCCTGTGGCCGGAGATATTGATAACGTCATCTATTCTTCCCATGAGCCAGTAGTCGCCGTCTTTATCAACACGCGCGCCGTCGCCGGTGAGATATTTGCCTGCGAATCTTGCGAAGTAAACTTCCTTCACCCGCTTTTGCTCAGGGTCTCCGTATGTGCCTCGTATCATTCCGGGCCACGGCTTATCAATTACAAGATAACCGCCTTCATCAACTCCAGCAGTCGAGCCGTCCTCTTTGAGGATCTTCGGCACAACACCGGGGAAAGGCCTGTTTGCGGAGCCTGGCTTCAGCGTCATCGCGCCGGGAAGCGCAGTGATCAATATTCCGCCTGTCTCTGTCTGCCACCATGTGTCAACGATCGGCAGTTTTTCTTTCCCGACATTGACGTGATACCACATCCACGCCTCAGGATTGATGGGCTCTCCAACCGAGCCGAGGACACGGAGTGATGAAAGGTCATGCTTATGCACATGGCTTTCACCTTCTTTCATTAATGCCCTTATCGCGGTAGGCGCTGTGTAGAAAATATTGACCTTATGTTTATCACAGATCTGCCAGAATCTTCCGGCATCAGGATATGTCGGGATTCCTTCAAACATCAGGCTCGTGGCTCCCTCGGCAAGCGGGCCGTACACAATGTAACTATGCCCGGTGACCCATCCGATATCCGCGGTACAGAAGTGTATGTCTTCTTCATGATAGTCGAATATCCATTTGAACGTAAGCTGGGCGTAAAGAAGGTATCCGCCGGTCGTATGCAGAACACCCTTGGGCTTGCCAGTCGAACCGGATGTGTAGAGGATGAAGAGCGGGTCTTCCGCGTCCATCTGCTCGGGCTCGCAGTAGTTTGAGATGTCCGGCTCCTTCATATCATCATGCCACCATGAATCCCGGTTAGTCTCCATCTCTATCCTGTCCGCCCTCCTTACCACTATGACCTTCTCAATTGTAGGGCATTCCTGCAGCGCAACATCCGCGTTGGATTTCAACGGCACAAGTTTTCCGCCTCTCACTCCTCTGTCAGCAGTGATAAGGAGCTTCGACTTACAGTCCTGTATCCTGTCCCGCAAGGCCTGAGAGCTGAAGCCTCCGAATACTATGCTGTGTATGGCCCCGATGCGAGCGCACGCCAACATGGAGATCGCAAGTTCCGGGATCATGGGCAGATAGATGGTCACCCTGTCGCCCTTCGTCACGCCCTTTTTCTTAAGGACGTTGGCAAACCGGTTTACCTCAAGATGCAATTGCTGATATGTATATGTCTTATAGGAGCCGTCATCGGCCTCCCAGATTATCGCGGCCTTGTTTCTTCTTGCGCTTGTCAGGTGGCGGTCGAGGCAGTTGTAGGATGCGTTGAGCTTTCCGCCCTGAAACCATTTTATCGAAGGTATGGTGAAGTCAGACTCAAGCACCTTGTCCCACTTCTTGTACCACGTGAGATTTTCCTCCGCCATCTGCGCCCAGAAGCCCTCAGGATCTTCCACGGAACGCTTATAGAGCTTTTCATAATCAGCCATGCTCTTGATATGCGCCTTGCTGCTGAATTCCTTTGACGGCGGAAAGGTCCTGCCTTCTGCCATTAGCACCTCGATCTTTTTGTCGTCTGCCATTATTGCGCCTCCTTTGTTATTTTGAGTTTATTTAATGTTTTTTTTCGAAATGTATAGTTGTAGTTACTATTAAACGGACAATCGAGATATAAACTTTATCGCTGTTCCTGTTACTTACCACCTTAAATTCCTTACGACAACCGGAGTGATTACGGTAGTCACCAAAGACATCAGCACTATTGAAACATACAAATTCTGGCTTATTATGTTTGACGTCAAACCGATCAGGGCCACTATCATCGCAACCTCGCCCCGTGGAGACATGCCAAACCCGATGATCAAAGATTCCGAATTACTGAAACGGACCATTTTTGCCGCAATCCCGCATCCGATGACCTTTGTTAAAACCGCTACTAAAATTAATGCCGCAAAAAAAGGCAGGATGCTAAATGACAGCTCCTTCAAATTCACCAGTATTCCCAGGCTGATGAAGAAAATCGCGCCGAAAATTACGTGCAAGTATTCAGCGCCTTCTTTAAGGTCCTTGCTGTTTTTAAATTTCAGGCCCTCCAGCACCACCCCGGATAAAAAAGCCCCGACAATCGCTGACAGGCCGATTATCTCCGCAACAGACGCATACAGGAAACAGAACATGATCGACATGATGAATAAAAAATCCGGGAATTCTTTAGCGACTCCCTGCTCATCAAGTTTCATGAACAATTTTTTGATGTACGGGGCCGCAAAGATCCCAGCGATCAAAAAGGCCGCCGCTTTCATTGCTGTCAAAACTATTTTCATAAGCTCAATGTTGCCTTCTTTTACGGATTGCGCGGCTATTGACAGCGCCAATAGACCGAGGACATCGTCTATCACCGCCGCTCCGATTATCGCCTGTGCAGCCGGCGTATTCAGTTTCTTCATCTCTTTTAATACGCTTGCCGTGATGGCTATGCTGGTTGCGGTCAGCGATACTCCGATGAACATTGACTCCTGAAAATTATAATCAAAAATATTTCCGAGGAAATAACCTGCCGTCCATGGAAGGATTATGCCTATAAACGCGATTAGTAAATATTTTGTCTGGTAGATTTCCCTGTTCTTAAATTCAAGCCCTATTGCGAACAAGAGCATTATCGCGCCGAGATGCGCCAGCATCTTGATGGCGTCGCTGTATTTTATGATCGCAAGGAAGCTCGGGCCTATTATTATTCCGACTATGATTATGCCGACAACAGCGGACTGATTTATTCTTGAGGAAAGCAGATATCCCGCTAATGCAAACAGCAGGATCAAACTTATCTGTAATTCAATCGTGGCCATATGCTTAGTGATTAAATGTTCTCATTTTAACATGCGTTTAAATATACCATGTATTTGTAAACAATGCCTCTTCTAACCCGCAGCTTCGCCTCCTGATTCAGGGCCTCCGGTCTGGTGCGCCCTCACAACGGTCACTGTGCAGGGCGCTTCCGCAACAACCTGCGAAGACACGCTGCCGAGAAAACGTCTGAGCGTTGAGCTGCTGCGAGCGCCTATGACGATATGATCAACATGGTTCGCCTTAGCGTAATTGATGAGGGCCGTTGCAGGGTCGGGAAATTCAAGCACATGAAACGATATCCTGTCAGCAGGGATTTGCAAAGTGCGCGCCCAGTGCTTAAGCTCTATCAGAAATTGCACGTGCAAATTTTTTCCCGCTTCGTCGACGCCGAGGTCGAGGCCGACAAGAGGCGTTTTGCGGACAGTGACGCAGGTAAGGCGGGCGTTTCTTTCTGTATGAAAAATACGCTTTACGGCTTTGCGCAAAGAATCGGAGAGTGCCTCCATTTCAGGAGAGGTATCCACGGCGGCCATGATAATCGGCACCGTATCAAGATGTCTGGCTATCGACCTGTTTGCGGATGAACCGAATTTTTTATAATTCATCCAGCGCTTAAATATCGTCCAGTGACTGTCCCGCCTGCCTCGTTCCGCGCGTGGCGTAAGCGTAACTTGTTCAGGATGCTGAAGGGCAAAGGCAAGCTGGGCAGCGCTGCCGTAACGCTCCGCAGGATTTACTTCAAGGCATCTTAAAATTATCTCTTGCAGCCAGCGCGGACATTCTTTGTTTAATGCACGTGGAGGAACGGGATCCACATATAAGCGTCTCCTGAGGCCAGCCTTACTTTTCGGGTCGCCGAAAGGCTGTTCCCCGGTGCTCAATTCATACAAGATCACTCCGAGGGCGAAAATGTCGCTGCGCGGATCACTGCGCACATTCAGCACCTGCTCAGGCGAGATATACGGAGCAGTGCCCATCGGCAGGTGAAACTCCTCGGCCATCAGGTCGGGAAGCTGATCATGACGTGACAGGCCGAAGTCAATCAGCACAGCTTCTCCGCTTTTACGGAAGAGTATGTTGTCCGGCGTAAGATCGAGGTGGATGACGCGCTGACGGTGAAGATCATGCAGGGCCTTGGCAGTTTTTGCTCCGATGGCCGCTGCTTCATCCGGCGGCAGCGGTGATTCAGGAAGGCGGGATTCAAGCGATCCGCCCGGAATATGTTCCATGACGAGGAACGGCTGCTGCGAGAAATCGCCGGAAGCGATGAAGCGCGGGACATGCGGACCTGTAAGTTTAGGCAGGACCATCTGCTCGACTTCAAAGCTTACAATAAATGACGGATCATCTCCGTCCTTAAGACGCGGGACCTTCATTACCATCGGGATAGACAGGTCTTCCCTCGTCACCTTCCATATGGTTGCCATCCCGCCCGCGTGAATTCTATTTTCAAGCTTGAAGCCGCCCAGGAATGCCCCAGCTGAAAGTGATTCCGCAACCACCCTAAGTTATACTCCCTGTTCCAAACGCGTCCCAAACCATTCAGGCAGTCCAGCCTCTTTTATTTTTCTTGCTGCCGCTTCCACGTTGAAGGGCACACGAAAATATGTCAGCATGTTACGAGCTGAATCGTATACAGCATAACATGCCGCAGGGTTTCCGTCACGCGGCTGCCCAACGGACCCAGCGTTGATAAGCCAGCGGCGATGCGTGCTGAGCGGGATGTCTACGTCCGGTTGAGGAACAAAGGCACTAACGCTCCTGCTGCCGTTCTGGTGATACAGGTGCGGTTCATGAACATGGCCGCAGAATGTTAAACGGCAGCGGGTAAAGGCAAGGCTGCGCGCTGCATCAAACGAATCAGTTATATAGCCCCATTGACCCGGGGCCCAGGCGTTTGCGTGAACGTACAAGCGGTCATGCTCCTCAAATTGGAGCGGAAGTCCGGACAGAAATTTCATCTGAGGGCCATTAAGACGGGTACGCGTCCATTCAACAGCATAGCGAGCGTCTTCGTGCATACCGTTACGTGATTTCTGCAATACCGCCTCATCGTGGTTGCCGAGAACGACTATCGCTCCGTTCTCATGGTAATGCATGACAGTTCCGAGTACCCATTCCGGATCAGCGCCATAGCCGATCAAGTCCCCTAAGAAAACATTCCTCTCAACACCTTGCAGGATTGAGTGAGCGAGGCATGCTTCCAAAGCCTCACGGTTGGCGTGAATATCTGCAAAAAAAGCTATTCGCATATCAAATTAATAAAAAGCCATCCGGCGGGATGGCAAGCGCCATCCGCCGGACATCTCAAGTGAAAGAAAGGGTCTTCCCAACAACAGTACGAATCAATGTTCGTAAGAGGTAATGTCCCTTTCCTTTGTTTCTTTCAAAAAGAGCGCTCCAATGACTACTGTTACAATCGAAACAACGATCGGATACCATAGTCCGTAATAGATATCCCCTGTTGCCGCTACCATTGCCGTAGCCGTAAGCGGCAGCAAGCCGCCGAACCAGCCATTGCCTATGTGATACGGCAAAGACATGGACGTGTAACGGATACGTGTCGGGAACAGTTCGACCAGGAACGCCGCGATCGGGCCATAAACCATGGTAACGTAGATAACGAAGATAAACAGGATGAGCAGAACCATCGGATAGTTGATTTTGCTCTTGTCAGCTTCAGCAGGATAGCCCTGGGCTTTCAGAGCATCTTTTACTGCCTGCTCGTTCCAGCCCACGATCTCGGTCCCTCCAATAGTCGTTACAACATCCTTGCCCTCTACTCCAGGCAATGTTTTGAAGCTCAATCCCTGTTTGGTCATGTAGTCCTTGGCGCGGTCACAGTTGCTGAACTTGCTCCACGGGCCGACAAAAATGTGGAAGTTGCAATCGGCTTCGTTTGCTGCAACAGTGATCTCCGTCCTGTTCTGAAACTCCTCCAGCGCGGGGTTGACATAGTGCGTCAGCGCCTTAAACATCGGGAAGTAGGTCACTGCCGCGATCAGACAGCCGGCCAGGATGATCTTAAGCCGGCCTATCTTGTCCGACAGCTTGCCGAAGACGATGAAAAAGGGTGTTCCAAGAAGCAGAGACGCGCCTATCAGTGTGTAAGTTGTGAGGAAGTCGAGCTTCAGCGTGATCTGCATAAAGAAAAGCGCATAAAATTGTCCGGTGTACCAGACAACGCCCTGTCCTGCGGTTGCGCCAAGCAGCGCCAGTAGCACGTATTTATTGTTCGGATAGCGCAGGAAGCTGTCGGTAAGCGGAGCCTTGGAAGTCTTGCCTTCTGACTTTATACGCTGGAAGACCGGTGACTCTTGCAGCTTGAGACGGATATAGATCGAGACGCCCAGAAGAATTATTGACAACCAGAAGGGAACTCTCCATCCCCAGGTTGCGAAAACCTCTTTGGTCATATTGATCCGGCAGAGGCCGATTACAAGCAAAGCAAGGAAAAAGCCGACCGTTGCCGTGGTCTGGATCCAGCTGGTACTGTACCCCCGTCGATGATGAGCAGAGTGTTCAGCGACATATGTGGCCGCACCTCCGTATTCGCCGCCAAGCGCAAGTCCCTGAAGCAGACGCAGAGTCACCAGAATAACAGGCGCAAACCAGCCGACAGACTCGAACGTCGGCAGCAGGCCGCAACCGAAAGTCGCAAGACCCATGACGACGATCGTTACCAGGAATGTGTATTTGCGGCCTACAAGGTCGCCGATGCGTCCGAACACGAGCGCGCCGAAGGGACGAACTAAAAAGCCTGCCGCGTATGTTGCGAAAGCAGAAAGGAGCGCCGCAGTTTCATTTCCTTTCGGAAAGAACAATGCAGCAAAGAACGGCGCCAGTGTTGCGTACAGGTAAAAGTCATACCACTCGAACACTGTTCCAACGGATGAAGCTACGATAACTAATTTTTCCTCTTTGGATATCGGAGCTTTTTCTGCTACTTGATCTGTTACTATAGTTGTGCTCATTAAGCAAACCTCCTTTTTTATTTTGTTGTTTGGAAACAGGGTTGAATCAACACCTGGATAAGCGCTTTGACTGGTTTTTTTACATATAAACTTCCTCCTTTATTTTTTACTGCGGCGCGCCGTGAGTGCCCCAGTTTTTCTGTCCGTTGTCAGCGCCAGCCCTGAATATCCTGACATTGACGGATGTGTTTCAAGAATTCCGAATAATATTTCTTTACCGATTAGGTAGCAAGTAGTATCTTCAACTGCTGAGACCCTGATTTTTGATCCGGCCTTGTCCCGGAGACAGCCGAATGAATTGCCTTCTCCCCTGTATTCAGTGGCATCCTTATCACCCTTTTTAAACTTCACTTTTACATTCCCTTTTTTAATAATCTGAAGATATTCGCAAGGCGGATTTTCTTCAAGAATGATCACGCTGTCTTTAGGATAGAATTCCACTATGACGCCCCCGGCAATTTGTCTTAAGGCTTTATCTTCAAGTTCCTGAAAGGGTTTAAGCTTACTGAGAAATTCTTTTACTTCTTCGATGGTCATCTTATGATGACTAAAAGAAGAGCAAATCATATGCCTGAAAAAATCAGAACCGTATTGACTGTTTAACTCATTGCAATAAAAAGAAATAATGGGAACAAGGAGTTTTCCCGGATACCAGTAGATGTTTAAACAAAAAGACTGAATGATACTTTATGTAGCAATGCAGGGGGGTATTTAATATAATCTTTATTTTTCAAGGTAGTTACGATAGTTACTTTTTGTAATACAAATTTGTGCTTGACGTAGAGATAAGTAACATGCCAACCCCTATTTTTGTCTTGATAGTTGAATTAGTGCCTGTCCTTAACGCCCGATTACGAAATTTGAGAGCAGGCTTCGGGCATGACGAAAATAGAAAACACTAGTTTATGAACAGAGCTAACTAATACATCAAAAAGGTCAGACAGATGAGTTCAGAAAATCCATTAATCAAGAAATGATGCCGCAGTCTCTTATCTGCTCTGAGGTGTCTTGTGATACTGAATTATACTATCTCAGGTATCCACGAAACACATTATCATTTAAGGGAAAGTTTGATTTGCCCTCTTTCAATAACTCCTGCAACATGGTAGAATAAAAAATATTTTTTCTCTGTTTTTTTTGCCAAAATCACAAAGGAGAAAAGTGCATGCCTAAGATCGTGAAGAAAGCTGTATTCCCTGCTGCAGGGTTAGGCACAAGGTTTTTACCTGCAACAAAGGCATCTCCCAAAGAGATGCTGCCCATTGTTGATAAGCCGTTGATACAGTACGCAGTTGAAGAAGCGGAGAATTGTGGCATAAAAGAATTTATCATGATTACAGGTAAATCCAAGAGGGCAATTGAAGACCACTTTGATTCTGCCTGGGAGCTTGAGGAAAACCTTAAAAGCAAAGGCAAACATGCAATGCTTGAAGAAATTCGCAGGCTGTCACGGCATCAATTTGCTTACATAAGACAGGGTGCCCCGCTGGGACTTGGTCATGCGATTCTCTGTTCCAAGGCGTTTGTAAATGACGAACCGTTTGCAGTGATCCTGAGTGATGATATAATTGATCCAGAGGACAATCTTCTTGGAGAGATGCTGAAAATATATAATGAACATGAGGCAACGGTGCTCGCACTGCAAAGAGTGCCAAAGGAAGAAGTACACCGTTACGGAATAATAGCCGGAAAAGAAGTCAAAAAAAATATTTTCAGGATAACCGATATGGTTGAAAAGCCGAAACAGTCTTCCGCTCCTTCTGACATTGCCGTCATCGGAAGGTATATACTAACTCCGGATATTTATAATTTCCTTGAAAAAACATTACCGGGCAAGGGCGGTGAAATTCAATTGACCGACGCATTGAATGCGCTTTTGCAAAAGAAACCGGTTTATGGCTACCTTTTTGAGGGAACACGCTATGACGCGGGAGACAAGCTTGGTTATCTAAAGGCAACGGTTGAATTTGCATTAAAGACCCCGACTGTCAGAGACGAGTTTAAGAAATATCTTTTATCCACAGTTTCATCAATCATAAACAAGGAGCAATAATGGCCGAAATTGATGTAAAAGAAGAGCGCGAAATTGAGATCCCGACATCCTTGCCGATCTTGCCCGTAAGAGACGTTGTTATTTTCCCCTACATGATTCTTCCGCTTTTTGTGGGACGGGACATATCGATAAAGGCGATTGAGCATGCCGTCGGGGAAAACAAGATGATACTGCTTGTTTCACAAAAAGACGTTAATATCGAAGTCCCCTCCAAAGAAGACCTTTATACCGTTGGAACAGTCGGAACAATTCTGAGGATGCTGAAACTCCCTGACGGGCGTCTCAAGATACTTGTGCAGGGCGTTGCAAAGGCAAAGATACTTAATTATACCCAGACGGACCCGTTCTATATCGGCGAAATTGGAAAAGTCATTGACCAGCAACAACCCGAGATGACACTTGAAGTTGAGGCCCTGATGCGCAATGTAAAAGAGCTTGTGGACAAATCATTAGCGCTCGGAAAGTCTTTTCTTCCCGATATTATAGTCCTTATAGAAAACATAGAGGACCCCGGAAGGCTTGCAGACTTAGTTGCATCGAATCTCGGCTTAAAGGCCGACCAGGCCCAATCATTACTGGAGCAGACAGACCCTATTCTCAGGCTTAAAAAAATCAGCGAGCTGCTCAGCAGGGAGGTTGAACTCCTGTTGGTGCAGCAGAAAATACAGTCCGACGTCAAGGGGGAAATTGACAAGACCCAGCGCGAATATTTCCTGAGAGAACAGATGAAGGCCATCCAGAGAGAGCTCGGCGAGATAGACGAAAAAGCCGAGGAGGTCATGGAACTTCGTAAAAAGATTGAAAAGGCGAAGATGCCGGAGAAGGTCGAGAAGGAGGCCATAAAACAGATCAACCGTCTCGAAAAGATGCATCCGGACAGCGCTGAGGCAGGCACTATAAGAACATATGTGGACTGGCTTGTTGAACTGCCGTGGTCGAAGAGCTCAAAAGACATCCTCGACCTGAAAAAGGCGAAGAAGATCCTCGACGACGACCATTACGATCTTGAAAAGGTCAAAGAGCGCATACTCGAATATCTCGGGGTGAGAAAGCTCAAAGAGAAAATGAAAGGCCCCATCCTCTGTTTCGTAGGGCCGCCCGGCGTAGGCAAGACCTCGCTCGGCAAATCCATTGCGCGCTCATTAGGACGAGAATTCTTCAGGATGTCCCTCGGCGGGATGAGAGACGAAGCCGAAATAAGGGGGCACAGGAGGACGTATGTCGGGGCGATGCCCGGCAGGATCATTCAGGGCATTAAAACATCAGGCAAAAACAATCCCGTATTCATGCTCGATGAGGTCGATAAAATAGGCATGGATTTTAGAGGCGATCCCGCATCCGCGCTGCTTGAAGTGTTGGACCCGGAACAGAATTATGCTTTTGCAGACCATTATCTCGGAGTCCCTTTTGATCTAAGCAACGTGATGTTCATAACAACCGCTAACCTCATAGACCCCATTCCTTCTCCTTTAAGGGACAGGATGGAGGTGATCGCATTGTCGGGATATACCGCCGAGGAAAAAATCGGCATAGCAAGAAATTATCTTATCCCCAAGCAGTTAAAAGAACACGGCATCTCGGATAAAAACATAAGAATTTATGACAGTGCGCTCCTCAGCATTACCACAAATTATACCGCCGAGGCAGGCGTGAGAAATCTTGAACGCGAGATCGCAAACCTCTGCAGGAAGGTAGCGAGAAAGATCGCCGAGGGGAAGATTAAAAAATACGTTATTTCATCAAAGAATATTTCAAAGTATCTCGGCGTACAGAAATACATGCCTGAAGAAGAGATCAAAAAAGACGAGATCGGGGTCTCTACAGGGCTTGCGTGGACGGAGAGCGGCGGAGACATAATATATATCGAAGCCACGATAATGAAGGGCAAGGGCAACCTGACACTTACGGGGCAGCTCGGCGATGTTATGAAGGAATCGGCCCATGCGGCGTTAACTTATGTGCGTTCAAGGGCCAAAACGCTCGGCATAAACAACTCGATGTTTTCACAAAATGATATCCACATTCATGTCCCCGCAGGAGGGATCCCCAAAGACGGGCCTTCCGCAGGTATAACAATGGCCACCGCTATCGCCTCGGTTTTTACCGGCAAGCCTGTTCATAAGAGCGTTGCCATGACAGGCGAGGTAACACTGCGCGGGAAGGTGCTTCCGATAGGAGGCCTGAAAGAGAAGTCTCTGGCGGCAAAGAGGATGGGAATCAAGAAGGTGATAATTCCAAAACGAAATGAAAAGGACCTCGAAGATATTCCCAAGTACGTGAAAAAAGACATGCAGTTTATTCCGGTGGAGACAATGGATGAAGTTTTAAAGAATGCCCTTATTACGAGCAAGAAAAAGAGAAAATGAAAAATACAATGCACTGCTGAGACACTGAGAAGATTAAATAAATTCTTGCCTTTTTCTTTCTCACTTTTCGTTACAAAATTTTTGTATTTTCCTCAGTGCCTCTGTGACCTCTGTGGTTAATTTTTAAACTATGCTGCTTTCTGAACTTGGCGAATTCGGCCTTATAAAAAGAATCAGGGCCAAATGCAAAAATGCCTCCCCTGAGATCATTGAAGGCATTGGCGACGACGCGGCAGTTATAAAAGCGGGGGCAAAAAGAATTCTCGTCACCGCTGACATGATGCTCGAAGGGACCCATTTCGACCTTTCATTTACAACGTTCTCACAACTGGGCCACAAATTTTTAGCGGTGAACATCAGCGATATCTTTGCAATGGGCGGAAGCCCGGAATATTTTTTTATCAGCCTCGGCATTCCAAAGAAATGCAATGCGGAAGATATTGATGAACTGTACTCGGGAATATTAAGGCTCGCGAAAAGGTCCGGAGTTACAATTGCAGGCGGCGATACATGTTCATCAAAAGACGGACTCGTGCTGAGCGGAACTCTCATCGGGACCGCTGACAGGATAATTACACGCTCAGGAGCAAAAGAAGGCGACGGGATTTTCGTCACGGACACGGTAGGGGATTCCGCGATGGGACTTATACTTTTGAAAAGTCAGAAGTCAGAAGTCAGAAGTCAGAAGTTAAAAAACAAGAAGCTGAAATTTGGAACTCAAAACCCAAAACTCATCACGAAACACCTGATGCCCGAGCCGTTCCCTATGAAAAACACGTCTAAGGTTACATCAATGATTGATATTAGCGACGGGCTTCTGATAGATTTAAGTCATATTTGTGACGAAAGCAAAGTCGGCGCTGTAATTTATAAAGATAAAATTCCGGTGTCAAAGGGGCTTGCAAAAGCTGCCGGGACACTGCGACTGCATCCTTTAGACTTTGCGTTAAAAGGCGGGGAAGATTACGCGCTGCTTTTCACCGCGCCGCAGGGCATAAAAACAGATGCATTTAAAATCGGCGAAATTATAAAGACGGGCCGTTTCATAATAGACGAAAGAGGGAGAAAGAGAAGATTTCAGGCGGAAGGATATGAACACTTTAAAGGAAAGTAGTCAGTAGCCAGTAGTTAGAAGTTAGTACAATGGTAGTTAAGATAAGACGTGCTGCATTTATTTCCTTAACTACTTACTACCTAACTACTCTCTGCTTGTTCCCAATTAACATGTCATACATAAGAGATAAATTCAGGGCCATATTCCAGGTGAAAGACACGCCGCACCGCATCGCTATGGCTTTTGCGCTCGGCGTGTTCATGGGCATTTCACCTTTATTGGGACTTCACTATGTCGGAGGATTTTTTATGGCATGGCTTTTCCGCCTGAATAAACTCGTCACTCTTGTAGGAGTGAGCGTAAATAACCCCTGGACTATTGTTCCGTTGTCCTCCTTTTGCGTCTGGTTCGGGGCGAAATTAATCGGAATAAAACAGGTGTTGCCTGACGTGGAATGGGGCAGCATAACTTTCGGTAAAATTGCGGGCAAGCTGACGGACCTGAATAGTTTAATGACTCTCGTCAAAGAGTTAATGCCTCTCATAGCATCTTTTTTTGTCGGCGCCACCATCGTCGGTGCGGTGTCAGCGGTTGCGGGCTATTTTATTGTCCACAACCTGGTAACCAGATACCAGCAGAAAGCACATGACGCCGCATAAACTGACCCGCACGCATGTCCTGCTTTTCATCGCGACTTTTATAACAACCACTCTTGCGGGCGCGCTGATGAAAAACGTCATACCGTGGGAGCATCCTGAAAAACTCTACCTCGGACTGCCGTTTTCACTTACGCTGCTCCTTATTTTAATGACACATGAATTATCGCATTACTTCATGTCCCTGAAGCACAACGTCTCAGCAACTCTTCCGTATTTCATCCCGGCCCCTTCCATAATCGGTACGTTTGGCGCTGTTATCAAAATGAAACCCCCGATTCCCGACAGGCGGTCGCTTATCGACATAGGCGCCTCAGGGCCGATCGGCGGATTCATCATAGCAGTGATCGCCACGGTCATAGGATTAAATTTTTCTGAGGTCAAACCGATGGGAGAATTGCAGGAAGGACTTTCATTCGGCAGTTCAATACTATTTAATTTTTTATCCGAAATAATTCTCAATATCGATCCTGACAAATACGACGTACTGCTCCACCCTGTTGCCTTTGCCGGCTGGATTGGCCTTCTGGTCACATCGTTGAACCTGCTTCCAATCGGCCAGCTTGACGGCGGCCATATTACTTACGCCCTGCTTGGAGACAAACATGCGTGGATCTCAAAGGGCATGATCCCTGTATTGATTATCCTCGGCATTTTGTTCTGGAGCGGGTGGATTGTATGGGCGGTGATAATGATCTTTTTAGGCTACAGGCATCCGCCTGTGGTTTATCCCTATATTCAGCTTGACAGGAAAAGAAAGGTCATCGGATGGATCACGTTTGTAATTTTCATCTTGACCTTCACTCCCGCGCCTGTGAAGGGGATGTAGCCTTTTCGTTCAACTGCCCGAAATAATCTTTCCCTCGTATGATACAAGATGTGTGGTAACAGGGATCCCATCCGCAATCTCTTCAGCGTATATTTTTGCATGAGCGCAGACTTTCGAGAATAGTAACAAGTGACGGGTGACGGGTGACGAGTTAATAAAGTCAAAAATTTCTCTTGCGGTATTGAATTCCTGGTCCTCAGGCACAGCAATTCCGAGAGAGTTTAAAAATTCAACGGCCTTCCTCATATCAATCGCTCCGAATCTCACATGGGTCTGCGGGGTCGCCATTGCAATCTTGACCATCTTGGCCCACTGCGCGCAGAGATGGATTTTTTTAAATCCAAGTTTTTTTGCCTCCCGCAGCGAGTATTCGAGATAGTCGCCGATGAGGACATATGATTCTTCGGGAAGATTATATTCCGCCATATGCGCCTTTTCAGATGTCCGTCCCGCAGAAAGGACTATCTCCTGAAGCCCCACCGCCTTTGCCACTTTCATTGAAGAAGTAATTGTAGCTGTCCACGCTTCGGCAGATACAGGTTTGACAATACCCGTTGTTCCCAGTATCGAGATGCCGCCCGTTATGCCGAGCCGGGCGTTTAAAGTCTTCTTTGCCAGCTCCTCACCCTGCGGGACGGAGATGGTAACTTCAAGAAGTACAGAAGTGCAGAAGTGCAGAAGCGCAGAAGATATGTTGGTTTCCGAGTAGCTTTTCTCATCTTTCGCTTTTGCACTTTTATACTTCTGCACTTTTGCACTATTATCCAGCAACGCTTCCCTTACTGCCTCTTCAATCATCTTTCTCGGTACGGGGTTGATTGCCGCTTCACCAACAGGGACGGGAAGTCCGGGCTTCGTTACAATGCCAACGCCCTTGCCGCCTTTGATTAAAATCAGGGATTGGGGATTGGGGATTGGGGATTGCGCCCCATCCCCTTGCTGAGGGGGTTCTGTGCTCTGTGCTCTGTGCTCTGTGCTCTGAATTTTGACTTCCGCCGCTATCTCCGCGCCGTTTGTTATATCAGGGTCATCTCCCGCGTCCTTGATAACGGATGCGCGGGCGATTAGTTGAGAGTTAAGAGTTATGAGTTCAGAGTGATGAATTTTAAAACTAACCCTGCTGCCGTCAGGGAAGGGAATGTCAACATCAGTGACGGGTGACGGGTGACGGGTGACGAGCAAGGCTGCCGCCTTCGCCGCCGCTGCCGCGCATGCGCCTGTTGTATATCCTGAACGTAAATGCTTTTTCATTGATCAAAATTAAACCATATAGAAAATGATAAAATCATCCGCAGATTCCGCAGATTAAACACACGAATTAATATTTTTAAATCTGTGTAGCTCTGTGTAATCTGTGGATGGAGTTTTCTCCGTGCCTCTGTGGTTAATTTGTTTATAGCGGAATCTACTTCCTGCCAAAGTCGTCGTCAAAACGGATGATGTCGTCCTCTTCAAGATAGTTTCCAATCTGCACTTCTATGAGATGAAGAGGGATCTTGCCCGGATTTTCAAGGCGATGAGGCGAGGTCTTGGCAACATAGGTGGACTGGTTTTCTTCAAGGAAAATGGTCTGGTCGCCATTTACAATTTTAGCTGTGCCCTGGACCACGATCCAGTGTTCGCTTCTGTGGTGGTGCATTTGCAGGGACAGTTTTGCCCCCGGATAAACTACGATGCGCTTTATCTTGGAAGTTTTATTTTCTTCAAGCACCGTATAAGTCCCCCATGGGCGATAGGCAGTGGTATGCGCCTTATATTCATTGCGTCCCTGTTTCTTGAGCTCCTGCACTATGGACTTAACGTTCTTGCTTTTTTCAAGGTCTGATACAAAAACCGTATCGGGCGTTTCCACCACCACAATGTTTTCAATATCGTTTGTTACAACCAGACGGTTATTGCCGCGTATCAAACAATTTTTGGTGTTCTTGAGAATTACGTCACCTTCAACAACATTGTTGTTTGCCCCCTTCGGTAAAAAATCGTAAAGGGATTTCCAGGAGCCGATGTCGCTCCACCCGAAATCAGACGGGAGCACAACGCCTTTTTTTGTCTTCTCCATTATGGCGTAATCAATGGAGATATCAGGCAGGGACTGATATTTGCTCAGAGGTACGGAGGCCGCCTTTGAAACCATCCGTTGCATGTTTTTAAAAAGGTCCGGTGCATATGCCCTGAATTCGTTCAAGAGCACAGATGCCTTGAAGGCAAACATTCCGCTGTTCCAGAAAAAGTTCCCTGCTTTGAGATAATACCGTGCGGTCTTATCATCGGGTTTCTCCACAAACCGTTTGATGGCAAAGGCGCCGTTTTGCACAGGTTTGGCCCCTTCTATATATCCATAGCCCGTTTCCGGGTAGTCGGGTTTTATGCCGAACGTTACGATGTAGTCTTTTTTTGCGAGTGACACCGCTGTCATCAATCTCGCCTGAAATCCTTCAACATCTTTAATTACATGATCAGAGGGGAATATCAAAATCACCGCATCTTTTTCAGTCTTCAGAATATTCATGACCGCAAGAAGTATGGCTGGGGCTGTGTTGCGTCCGCAGGGCTCGGCAATGATCTTCCCTTTGGACGGTACGCCGATTTCCTCAAGGTGCCGCGCTATTTCAAAAAAATGTTCATCTCCGCAGACAACCCGGATATCTTTCGCCTCAAAGAGGGGGAACAATCTTTTGATCGTGCCTTGAATCAACGAGTCGGACCCGACAAGACTAACTAATTGTTTCGGGAAAAGCTCTCTGGAAACGGGCCATAATCTTGAGCCGCTGCCGCCTGCCAACAGGACGGGAAATGTTTTAATTTCTTTTTTTGACATGTATTTTTTTGACCCCTAATGCTGAAAAAAATAGTTTCAAGGTTTCAAGTCCTTAAAACATTATATTGGTTTACAACCGGTAAGGTCAACAAATTGAATGTTATCAAGTAATCTCAATTTACAAAAGCCCTATGCCCCAGGGATGCGCATTTTTCCCAAGCTGGATGGTATCTATTACTTTATTGTTTTTCAGATCAATCACCGAAATGCTGTTGTCGGCCTTGTTGGCTACATAGGCTTTCCTGGCAGCAGGATCTATCGCAATTCCTTTTGGCGATGCCCCGACCTTTATTGATCCTGCCGCGGTATTAGTGGCGGTATCAATTACTGCCACACTGTTGTCACCGGCGCAAGTAACGTAAATCTTGTTGGCAGACGCATCAATGCCTATATACCAGGGATTTAATCCAACCTGCACCGTCCCTTCAACCTTATTGGCTGCCGTATCTATAATAGAAACGGCGCTATCATCATGACTTGTTACATATATTTTTTTGCTTGCGGGACTGTAAGCCGCCCCAAGAGGTATCTTGCCGACCGGTATCTTTGCAGTTTCGGAATGGTCTTTGAGATTGATTACTGAAACATACCGGCCGCCCGAAATAACAACAAATGCAAGTTTCTTGTCAGGGACAAGCGCCGTTTCAAAAGGCCCGGTCCCATCAAATTTTATTCTGCCTTTTATTGAATCATTTGTAATATCAATGATGGTTACGCTTTTATTTTCCTTATCATCGGTATTTGTGACATAAGCGAGATTTGCCTCAGGATCAATTGCCATATGCATCGGTCCAATGTCTGTTTTAATGGTGTTCACAACCTTATTGGTTGACGTGTCAATAACAGATACCGAACTGCTTTCGGCATTTGAATTAAGGACGTATATCTTTTTTTTGTCAGGACTGACCGCAAGGCCCGCAGGCCATTTTCCTACTTGAATTGTTTCCAGTATCTGATTATTCGCAGTATCTATTACAGCTACATTCTCAGCTCCTGAATTCACTACATAAAGCCTTGCGGCTTTTGCAGAGCGGGTGGCATCGCTTCCGCTTACTGTAACAGGAGGTATTGCAAGCGACAAGAACAGAAGCAGAAAGATTCGCAGTGAGTTCATTAGTTATACCCTTCCTATAATTGCAATCAAAAGAAGTTATTGAAGCTCTGCATAGGGGTAGAATATTTTATCCTTCTAACTTTCTCCAGCAATCATCGCTGTCCAAAGTTTCCTGCAATATGTCCATTAACTCCTGCTCGGCGGCCGGACTGCCGTTTTTCAAATCCAGGAGCAGCTTCTTAGAAAGCTCCACAATGCACATAGTGTCCTTCTTTATCAACTGTACCCTGTAAATAAGGGTATCCAGCAAATAAAATACCCTGAACAATATTACCGTATTGTCAATCTGCCGGATCTTTGCTTCAATTATGTCATATGCCGGCACTTTATCATCCGGGACTCGTGGATCCATGGCCTTTCCTGTTAGGACCTTATCAATATTTTTTTAAAGTGTAATTTTACATTTATCATTATGTTTTGTCACTTAAAAAATATTGAATTAAAAAATAATAATACCCCTCCTCAATTGCCCAATTATTCCCGGACATTAATAAAGAAAGGCGCGCTTAGAGGAACTCTTTTGATTACGTGCTGACAGGGGGGCAATTCAAAGGGTAAGTCAGAAATGGAAAATCAAGTTTTATGAACATTATTAATAAGATGTAAAAAGGTCCCTACCGTGCGACAAATGTTTGCCAATCCTTCCTCGCCCTTAACCTTAATATGAAATTCACATGTTGCACAGGAGCAAACTTTGTATAAAGGTGAACACCTTAACGGGGTATTGAATTTCCCGGCAATTATCCAGCAAATTCTACCTCCGTTGGTCCCGCTGTTCAGGCCATCAGCCAAGATTTCGGTTGCAACCGGACAGAGAGCGAATGTGTTACCGTTTTCATCAAATGACGGCCCTTGTCCGCACTTCATAAATTCCCAGCAGTTAATTTTCCCCATCCTTTTTTTCCATCAATTGTGCAATTCTTTTATATGTTAAATAATTATTTCATTATCCAGATGCTAAGTAAAGGTAAAATTCACATCAAAGAAACTGCCCTTACAGACATACGCAGGCTTCGGCATAATGCTGCACAAAACGTTATAGTGAATGGTGTCCCGAGTTGATTCATATTTTAAAGTCAGAGAGCTCTGTTGTAAAAAAATAAGGCATTATGTTACCCTTTGGAAATCATAAAATCCTCTCTAAAAGATACAGTTATTCGCAAAGGAGAAACCCCGATGGTAAAGAATGACCGCTGGATAAAGTCAATGGCAAAAAAAGGCATGATAACCCCGTTTTCGGACAAACAGGTGAGAAAGGGTGTTATCTCATATGGAGTGAGTTCATACGGCTATGATATGAGGATAACCGATGAGTTCAAGATATTTACCAACATAAACACAACCGTGATCGACCCCAAAAAATTCGACCCTCAGAGCTTTATTGATTTTAAAGGGGACGTCTGTATAATACCGCCGAACTCTTTTGCCCTTGCCACGTCTGTGGAGTATTTTAAAATTCCGAGGGAAACGATCATCATCTGCCTTGGCAAATCAACGTATGCGAGATGCGGGATAATCGTCAACGTCACTCCTCTTGAGCCGGAATGGGAGGGCCACGTGACAATAGAAATATCCAACACTACGCCGCTGCCCGTGAAGGTGTATGCCAATGAAGGGATTGCCCAGCTAATATTTTTAGGAGCGGATGAAGTATGCGAAAGGTCCTATGCCGACAAGGCGGGTAAATATCAGGCCCAGAAAGGGATAACGCTGGCCAAGATTTAATCATGAAACCAAAAGAGCGCATAATCCTTGCCCTCGACGTCGCTGATTACACCGAGGCGATCAGGACTGCTAAAAAATTTAAAGACCACATTGAACTGTTCAAGGTAGGCTCTGAACTCTTTACCGCCGCCGGCCCAAGGATCGTGGAAAAGATCAATTCAATGGGCAAGAAGGTCTTTCTTGATCTGAAATTTCACGACATCCCGACCACTGTAGCGAAGTCTGCCTCTGTCGCGGCTAAACTCGGCGTGTTCATGTTTAACGTACACACATCGGGCGGACTTGAAATGATGAAGCAGGCGGCCCAGGCGATCAGAAAGATATCGCTCAAGGAGAATATCGAAAGACCGAAACTCATTGGCGTGACCATATTGACCAGCATTGACCAGGCTGCCCTGCAGGACGAACTTGGGGTCGGACTTCGCATGAGCGCTCAGGTTAAAAACCTCGCGGGACTTGCCCATAAATCAGGGCTCGACGGAGTTGTCGCATCCCCGGAGGATGCTGAGATGATACGTTCAAAATTCGGGAAGAAATTCCTGATCGTTACCCCCGGTATCAGGCCGTCATGGGCAGCGGCTGACGATCAAAAAAGGATGCTTACTCCAAGGCAGGCGCTGATAAAAGGGGCCGATTACCTTGTCATCGGAAGGGCCATCACGTCACAGCCTGATCCAGTCAAGGCGTTAAAACGTATCGAAGAGGAAATAGGGAGCTTGAGTTAGAAGTTTAAAATCAAGAGTTGAAAGTTAAGCGAACTTCTTCACTCTTCACTTGTTATGTTAATCTTTCCCTCAAAAACCAACTTCATTGAAAGCGCGATGACCGGTAAACCCTCCCCTGTCTATGCAGAGCTGCCTTTTATTCCACCGCAGCAGATTTTCGAATGTGTAAACTCCCCGTTCAGTTTTTTGCTTGAAAGTATAAAAGGGCCTGAAAAGATCGCCAGATATTCATTTATAGGCGCAGGACCTTTCCTTACTTTCAAGGTAAAAAACGGTTTTGTTGAAGTAGACGGCAGAATGGAATTTGTAGGGGCGGGTTTCAAACCCGCCCTAAAGGACAGCATCTCCCCTCTAAAGAAACTAAAGGAAATCCTCACAACCTTCAAAATTGAATCATCCGCGGACCTGCCGCCATTTATCGGCGGCGCTGTCGGGACCATAAGTTATGACTTCGTGCATTATTTTGAAAACCTGCCGAAGACCGTGGTTGATGATCTCAAAATACCAGATGCCCACTTCATGCTCGTTGACACAGTTATAGCCGTTGACCACAAGCTGCGAATGACATTTATCATTTCCTGCCCTCTGCAAAGCACAAATGTAGGGGCGGGTTTCAAACCCGCCCTCGGTGAATGGGAAACTGCTTATGACAGAGCCTGTGAGAAAATAAACGCACTTTGTGAAAAGCTAAATCCGGTCCCCTCCCTTGAGGGTTTTAACCCCTCCCATGCCAAGGTCCGCATTCATCACGAGATGGGCAAAGAGGCCTACATGAATATAGTGAGAAGGGCGAAAGAATACATCCGCGCAGGGGATATCTTTCAGGCAAATCTTTCGCAGAGGGTGTCCGCATATCTCGGTGACATCAAACCGTGGCAGGTTTACAAAACTCTGAGCAGGATCAATCCCTCGCCCTTTGCGGCGTATCTTGACCTGGGAGACTACCACATCGCAAGCTCATCGCCGGAGAGGCTGGTTAGGGTTTCGGGCAATACAGTTGAAACACGGCCTATCGCGGGCACGCGGCCGAGAGGTAAAGATGCTGAAAGCGACCATCAGATGAGGACAGACCTTTTGCTGAATGAAAAAGAGCGCGCGGAACATCTCATGCTGATTGACCTTGAAAGAAACGATCTGGGGAAGATATCCGATTACAGCACAGTGGAAGTTGATGAGTTCATGATTACCGAGGACTACTCCCATGTCATTCATATCGTGTCAAACGTGAAGGGGACGCTTGCAAAAGGCAGGGACTGTTTCGACGCGATAAGGGCCACCTTCCCCGGAGGAACGATAACGGGAGTGCCGAAAGTGCGCTGCATGGAGATCATTGACGAACTCGAGCCGGTCGCGCGCGGGCCGTATACAGGTTCGATCGGCTACATAAGTTTTACCGGCGACATGGACTTGAACATTATCATTAGAACGTTTGTGATTAAAGATAAGACCGCGTACGTCCAGGCGGGCGCCGGGATTGTCGCAGATTCAGACCCGGAGAGGGAATATTACGAGAGCCTCAAAAAGGCCGAGGCCCTGATACGCACGCTGGAGACGTTATAGTTATTTGATCTTCCCGCATCCCTTCCTTCTTTTTCAAAGAAAGCTTAAAAGATGCAGCTTAACGCTGAAGTGAAGCAAATCCGTCAGCTAAGCGATAATGAAAATTCAGTCAACGAAGCAATAATTGACTTTACGTCAGGTGATATGTTAAAAAATATATCTATTTTTTCAGTTGGAGGAATTTCATGTACGCTATAATAGAAACAGGCGGAAAACAATACAGGGTCTCCGAGGGAGACGTCCTGAAGATAGAAAAGGTTGAAGAAACAGGCGCTGTCACCTTTGATAAGGTCCTGGCTGTCTCTGACGGAGACAAGCTTTCTGTCGGCAACCCGTTCATTTCATCTGCAACAGTGACTGCCGATGTTGTCAGTACCGGCAAAGGGAAAAAGGTCCTCGTGTTTAAAATGAGGCCGAGGAAAAATTACAGGAAAACAAGAGGGCACAGGCAGCCTTATACGGAAGTTAAGATTAAAGAGATCAAAGTTTCATAACTATATCTTGGAGGAAGTAACATGGCCCATAAAAAAGGCGTAGGAAGCTCACGGAACGGTCGCGATAGTCAATCACAACGCCTCGGTGTAAAAAGATACGGCGGCGAGCTTGTGAAGGCCGGCAATGTCCTTGTAAGGCAGAGAGGCACAAAATTCCATCCCGGCTTTAATGTAGGCAAGGGAAGCGACGACACACTTTTTGCCATGGTCGGCGGGATTGTGAAGTTCGAGCGCAAGGACAAAGACAGACAGCAGATAAGCGTTTATCCGGCAGCAGAGCAAAGCGCGTAGCTGCAAAAAAACATATTAGCAATTCTAAAAGGCGGATTTTTGTCCGCCTTTTTTATTTTTTATCTTAATATTCTGTATCCTATATTCAAAAGAACAAAGATATTAAAAGAAAATTAATCTTAAAGGAAATGAATCCGCAGATGTCGCCGATTGCACGGATAATAATTTAAAATTAATATGTGTAAATCTGAGTTATCTGTGGATATAGAAAATGCAATTCATCGATCAGGTTAAAGTTTACGTTAAAGCCGGTGACGGCGGCAGAGGCTGTATAAGCTTCCGGCGGGAGAAGTACGTTCCCAAAGGCGGGCCCAACGGTGGCGACGGCGGCAGGGGCGGACACATAATCTTTAAGGCCGTGAGCAATTTAAACACCCTTCTGGATTTAAAATACCAGCAGCAGTACCGGGCTGAAAGAGGCGAGCATGGAATGGGCAAAGACATGCACGGTAAAAACGGAAAAGACCTTACCATACCCGTGCCTCCGGGCACGCTTATAAAAGATGCCGACACAGGGGAAGTCCTGTGCGACCTCACAACCGAGGGGCAGGAGTTCTTCGCCGCAAAAGCAGGCAGGGGCGGACTCGGCAATGCGCATTTTAAAACCGCCACAAGACAGGCCCCGATGTTTGCTCAGCCCGGAGAACCCGGTGAAGAAAAAAACCTGGTGCTGGAATTAAAGCTCCTTGCCGATGTGGGTTTAATAGGCCTGCCCAATGCAGGCAAATCCACATTGATATCCGCGCTCTCCGCGGCAAGGCCCAAGGTTGCGGACTACCCTTTTACAACTCTCATTCCCGTGTTAGGCGTTGTCAAACATGAAGATTTCAGAAGCTTTGTGATCGCCGACATTCCCGGACTCATTGAAGGCGCGCACAAAGGAGCAGGGCTGGGATTCCAGTTCCTGCGCCATGTGGAAAGGACATCCATTCTGCTTCATCTCGTTGACATATCCGAAATGGCGGAGGGAGACCCCGTGGAGAATTTCGAAAAGATAAACAAAGAGCTTGAACTCTACAGCCCTGAACTCATGAAGAAACCCCTGTCGGTTGCCGGGACAAAGCTCGATATAAAAGGCGATGGGGAAAGACTTGACAGGCTCGCGCGATATTGTGAAGATAAAGGCTATGATTTTTTCCCGATATGCGCAGTGACTGGAAAAGGGATAAAAGAGCTTTTGATGCATCTTGGGAAAAAAGTAGAGGAGTATAAAAAGTAGGAGTTGTGACCCTGAAGCTGCAGGTTTATGAGAGGGGCGGTAATAAGAGGGGAAAATTCTGCTACAGCTCTGATCAAATCTTGAAACGTCCCGGGCTTGAAGACTTTGAAGGCGAATAGCCAATTCAGTTGCTTATCCTGAAAGATGGAGAAGTTTGTTTTGCAATCTTTTCAAACTAATGCCTTTGGCTTACAATGATATGTACTTTACCTGAGAAACGTAATGAAAAATGATATAGCCAGGGACCCCGTAATAATTATTAAAATTTTGGCAAAATCTATTAGTTCTTTAAATGACTTTTTTGACCGGGACCCATCTGCGGCGTAATTGGAACATTCTAATAGATTTAAATCGTTTCTAACTTCCTTTAGAAAAACTGTCATTTGATGCCCCCTTTTTGAAAGTTCGATTCTGTCTTCTCATCTTTTTTGGATGAGTTAATTAAATTTTATAACTCAAGAAATATGCCAGCATGATTGAACAATATAAGTTTATTTTTTTATCAAACAAAATAAATGGTTAGGTCATAAAGAAGGGATAATTAAAATTTTCAGGAGGCGTTTATATGTGCCATGGCACAAGAATTCATTGTCACAAATGTGTGCCATAGCACAGCCCTGATCATGTGTCATATTGTTTCGCAATCAGGCATATAGGCAGCACATTCTACTTTTGCGGCGTCTCCCGCGTGAGGGCGTTTTTGACGATCTGTTTTATCTCTTCATGCATCACCGGCTTAACAATATAATCATAAGCTCCTGCACTTAGCGCCTCTTCAGCTGTTTCCAGCGACGCATATGCCGTCATTACCACAACTGTCTGCTCCGGATTTTTCTCTTTGATCCTCTTTATCAGCTTTATCCCGTTAAGGCCCGGAAGTATGATGTCGGTGATTATCAGGTCATACTCTTTTTCTTCCAGCATGTTGAAGGCGTCTTCAGCGGAGTTGACCGCGTCAACGGTATAGCCTTCCCTTGTGAGCACCCTCTTCAGGGATTCACACAAGGTCTCTTCGTCCTCAACGATGATTAGCCGTTTCTCCATGTATTCTCCATTGAGCCTAAAAAAACATTTATCCACAGATTGACGCAGATTATCACAGAGTAGAGACGATCCGCCGGGTCGTCTCTACACCTTTTGGATGATAAACAATATGTGTTTATTTATTTCATTGTCTTTATCTGTGAAATCTGTGGATATACTCTTAATTTTTCATGCCTCATATTGTTTTAGGCAGTCTTATTATAAATGTTGTTCCCTTTCCCTTTTTGCTCTTCACGTTAATTGTGCCGTTATGGTCCTTTATTATGCCATAGCAGATACTCAAACCGAGCCCCGTGCCTTTACCCGGGGTCTTTGTCGTGTAGAAGGGGTCGAATATCCGGTCTAAAACTGAATCTTCTATCCCGGCCCCGGTGTCGCTGAAGATTATCTCGACAAAGCCGTCCGTCTCTTTTATGGAAACAGCGAGCGTCCCGCCTTCAGGCATCACATCAAGGGCGTTGAGTATGAGGTTGAAAAAAACCTGCTGCATCTGGTCGGGATTTACTTTCAGGGGCGGGATACTGTCGACATCAAGCTTCATGCGGATGTTCTTGAACCTTTTATCAAAGCTCACCAGGCTGATGGTCCTGTCGAGTATCTCGGCGATTTTTATATCGGTCTTTTCCGACGCGGATATCCTGGCAAAATCCCCGAGGCTCCTGACAATCTTTACAATCCTTTCAATATGGCTGTTGATGGTCTTCAGCGACTCCTCTGTAAAGCTCACGTCCTCCGGCGAATCGAGCTTCATCGACCTGATCTCCTGAACAAGGGAGGATATGGAAGCAAGGGGGTTTCCTATCTCATGGGAAATGCCCGCTGTCAGCCTGCCGATGCTGGCGAGTTTTGAAGAATGCAGGAGCTGCTCCTCCATTTTTTTCTTCTCTGTTATGTCCTCGATGATCACAACAAATCCTCCGGACGGGTCTTTGAGGGGATTGATGTTTATCTTGAACGACTGCATCGCTGCGGTCTGCACTATCATCTCGCCGAGCATGTTCTGTGTAAACAATTCCCTCTTGATCCAGGGCAGCAGATTTAGTACGGACGTGTTAAAGGCGGAAGAATTTTTTATGCCCGTGATAGTTTCCATTTCCCTGTTCCAGTACTTCACCATCAATAAAGAATCAACGGTCACAATGCCGACCGGCGCGCTCTCGATTATGTTTTCGCTGAATTCTTTAAGATACGCAAGGTTCCTGTTTGCCTCCGCAAGCTCCTGCCTCGAAAGCCTGAGGGTGTCGGTTATTTGTTTTATGGAGCTTGAAAGCTCTCCCCTTTCCCGCTCGGTAAGCGTCAATTTGTCCTCCAGGATAATCGCGGCGATTGGAGAGCCCAGCGCCCCGGACAATATTTTCTCAGCCTCGTTCCTCATCCTGATGAGGTCGTCCTGGGAAATGGGATCCCTCTGAATATTATTGCGTGCAATAAAAACCTCAATGAATTCTCTTGACTCTCTCTTCCCGATATACTGGCCAAGGACATCCTCTATTTGCCTGATGCTGTAAATGCCTCTTGCGGGCAGCATCCTTGAAGAATGCGATTCGACAAACCTGAAAGCCTGCCTCTCCTCTTCGCTGTCCTGTGAAGTGAATATTGAAACACCTACGTAAAGCAAGACGTTCAAAAGAAGCCCCCAGAACAGCGAGTGGCTCCAGCGGTCCATACCTTCAAGGCCGAAGAGGGCTGTCGGGTTTAGAAGTTTCGAGTGGAACACGCCTCCCCAAAAGCCTTCGTGCTCGATGATGCCCGCCCGCATCAGGGCCGGTATCATGAGCGTATACATCCATACGCTGAAACCCGCAAGGATGCCGGCGATGGCGCCTTTTTTGTTGCCGCCCTTCCAGAAAATGCCGAACAGCAGAGGGGGCGCAAAGATTGTGACAGCTTCAAATGATTTAAGCCCGATGTCTACGAGGCTGTAAAAATTCCCGATATAGATGGCAAAGGCATAGCCTAAAAATACAAGCCCGATAATGATGACCCTCCTCGTATTCAGGATCATTGCATAAAAACCCTTCATTGCGTTCATCCGCCAGAGAGCGGGCATCACAAAGCTGTTCATCACCATAGTGCTCAGCGCAAGCGATTCAACGATCACCATGGCAGTGGCCGCCGAGAAACCGCCGATGAATGCAAAGAGCGCAAGCAGCGGCATGCCCCTGTTTAGAGGGATGCTGAGGACAAAAAAGTCCGCGCTTTGCTGCGGCTCGCCGAGCAAAAGCCCGCCGTAAGCAATGGGCAGGACAAAGATGTTGATGAGAAAAAGATAAAGGGGGAACAGCCACATGGCTTTTTTAATGTGCTCATGTGAAGAGTTTTCAACAACAGACACGTGAAACTGTCTCGGCAGAAACATAATAGCCATCATCGAGAGGAACGTCAGGGAAGTCCATTCAGTAAAACTCACGTTTGAATCCTGCCCAAGGAGCATAAGATTTGAAAATTGCGAATTCCTTATCTTCTCGAATATGCCGCCCACTCCGTCAAACAGCCCGTAGGTCACAAAAAGCCCGACGGATATGAAGGCCACGAGCTTTATCGCCGATTCAAAGGCAATGGCAAAGATAAGGCCGCCGTGACGCTCTGAGACGTCAACCTTTCTCGCCCCGAAAAAGATCGCAAAGACGCCTAACACGAGTGTGATAAACCATCCCGCGAAATGGCTCCCCTCCGGTTCACCCGAAAGGATAACGAAGGTGGTCATGACTGCCTTGAGCTGCAGTCCGAGGTACGGCGTTATGCCTATAACGGCAACGAGGGTCACGAGGGCTGAAAGGAAAAGCGAGTTGCCGTAGCGCGACGCTATGAAGTCCGACATCGTAGTGATCCTGTTCTCTTTGCAGATGTAAACGATCTTTCTCAGGACCACCCACCACAGAGCGGCCATGAGAGTGGGGCCTATATAAATCGTCAGAAAGCTCAGGCCCGCGTTTGCCGCCTTGCCAACGCTGCCGTAGAAGGTCCACGACGTGCAGTAGACCGCGAGGGAAAGCGAATACACATAAGGGTTTGATACGAGATTGCTGCCTTTGCGCTCTTTCCTTTCAGCGTAATAGGCGATCAGAAAGAGCAGCACCAGATAGGCGAATATGATGGAGATCAGGACCGCGGGAGAAAACAATCATCCTCCATTGTTTCTCTTTTTTGAGTATATGGTTGCAAAGAAGATCAGGCCGATAAAAATAAGCCACGCCACGAAAAAATATTTCGACAGATCGTATTTGAATATGCTGATGACGGGCCAACTGAAAAGGACAGCCCCGAGGACAAAAAGAAATATCCAGATATCCCTCTTCATATACGGGATATTATAGCAGAAGAGCAGAAGTGCAAAAGAGCAATAGCGCAAAAGTTAAAAAAATAAAGTCCCTGTCGTTTTTTACTTCTGCACTTTTGCTCTATTGAACTTTCGCACTTTTGCACTTTTGCACTTTTCAAAAATTCTGTTGCATTTAATGGCCTTAAAAATTACAATAAAGCAATTCCATTATTAGGGTTGCTCTTATGACTCTCTTTAAAAAGATTGCTGACTATCTGCGGCTGATAAAATTCTCGCATTCCATCTTTGCGCTTCCTTTCGCGTTTACTTCAGCGATAATTGCCGCGGGGGGCCTGCCGTCCCTTGATCAGATATTCTGGATCACGGTTGCGATGGTGAGCGGCCGGACCGGCGCGATGGGCATGAACAGGATAGTTGACAAGAACATCGACGCGCTTAATCCGAGGACCAGAAACAGGGAGCTCCCAAGGGGGGTCATAAAAACATGGGAGGCCTTTATCTTTACTGCCATTGCGTTCGCCCTCCTGCTGCTTTCCGCTTACAAGCTTAATCCCCTCTGCTTCAAAATTTCGCCGCTGTTCCTCCTGGTGCTTTTTTCTTATTCATATACGAAAAGATTCACATGGCTTTGTCACATCGTCTTGGGAATCGCGCTTTCACTCGCCCCCCTGGGCGCGTGGATTGCCGTGAAGGGGACTTTCGACACAGAGATACTGCCGCTCTGTTTCGCGGTCATGTTCTGGGTCGCGGGCTTTGACGCGCTTTACGGCCTGCAGGACATTGACTTCGACAAAACACACGGCATCTATTCCATCCCGAGCATCTTCGGCGTAAACGCCTCGCTCTGGACTGCGCGCGTATTCCATATAATCACCATAGGGCTGCTGTTAAGCCTGATACCTATTTTTAAATTGAACGGTTTTTATTTATTCGGGGTTTTACTGGCCACAGGGCTTCTGCTTTATGAGCATTCACTCGTTAAGCCCCATGACTTAAGCAAGCTCAACATCGCCTTTTTCAATATGAACGGCTACATAAGCGTCACGGTCTTTGTCTCCACCCTGTTTAATTACGTGATACCTTTATAGCCTGTTATGCTCTTTGCCCTATGCTTTTTCTTAAAGGAAGCGAAATGAAAACGAAGAACCTGATACTTCTCATTTGTCTTTTTTTACTGTCAACAATTTCCGTAAACAAGGTCTCGGCCCAGCCTTTGCCCAAACGTGTTTATATAACCAACGTCGGCAACAATACGGTCTCGGTCCTTGACACATTAAAGAATGAAGTAGCGATGACCCTGAGAGTCGGCGTATGGCCTTCCGGTGTAGCTATCGATCAAAATACCGGCCGGATGTATGTCGTCAATTCAAATCCCGGCGACAGCAGCATCTCCGTTATCGGTTTAAACAGTAATTCGGTGCTGTCAACGATAAAGGTAAGCAGCAGCCCCATGCATATAGTAATTGATTCCGCTGCAAGGCTTGCATATGTGACCCATCCCGAAAACAAGGAGCGGATTATTTCGATAATAGATCTTGAGAAAAACACAGTTGCCGGGAAAATAAAGGTTGGTATGGGCGCCTTTGACGCGGGCATTATCGGTGATAAGCTTTATGTCAGCAATTCAGGCGATAAAACGGTTTCGGTCATCAGTACACAAAGCAGGACAGTAACAAAAACTATAAAGGTCAATGAGACGCCGCTCGGCGTAGCCGCAAACCCTGTCAACCGGAAGGTGTACGTGGCCAATCACGGCAAAAATACAGTTACCGTCATCGATGCCGGAGAAGACAGGGTCTCAGCAACCATAGAGGTTGATAAGAAGCCCTGGCACATAGGAATTGATCCATCAAGGAACATGGCCTATGTTACCAACAGAGGCTCTAACACCGTTTCGGTCATAGACACCGCAGCTAATAAAGTCATAGATACAATCAGGGTGGGCAGGGAGCCGATCGGCATAGCTATAGACAGCAATAAAAATAAAGCATACGTGGTCAACCATGCGGACAGCAGCGTATCAATAATCTACATGAGGACCAATGAAGTTACCGGCACGGTAAAGCTTGGGCTTACCCCGAACAGCCCCTACTCCGGTTCCCCGTGGGGCGCTGCCGTGTTTTAAATCATCCGCAGATGACGCAGATGACCGCAGATTTAAAAAATTTGATTAACTTATTCCTTGCTTTGCTCCAGAAACGTATGTCTGCCATTATACCGTGACCGGACGAGATTAATCTGTGTAAATCTGTGGATGATATTCAATCTCTGATTCTAAGATACAAAACACTGCCTGTTATGCCGAAGACGATCAGCCCGATCCACGGGGCAAACCAGGCGGGCAGGGCGCCTGTGTTGCCGAGCGCTATGCTGACGGAATAGATCAGCCAGTAGGCCACGCTTACAAGTACCCCTATGCCGGCGGCCTTGATGCCTCCGCCCAGTCTTGAGTTTAAAGCGAGGGCCACGCCAAAGAGGACCATGATAAAATTTATCGCGGGATAGGAAAGTTTTTCATAGAGGCGCACTGCGTATCTCAGGTTTTTAAATCCGGCCCTCTCAAGCCTCGTGTAATAAGAGTAAAGCTCGGCAAAATTCATCTCCGCGGGTTTTTTCATTTCATCGTCGAACATTTTGGGCTCCTCGATCGCGGAGGATATGAGAGAATCATATTTCCTTGACGTGTTGGCGGTGAAATCAAAGACGGTCACGTTTTTTAGTTTCCATACCCCGTCTTCCCACACAGCCTCCGCGGCTTCGGTCCTCTTTTCCAGAACAAAAGAAGGATTAAAACTGAATATGCTCGTTTTTAAAATTTTATTCTGGTCTGCAACAAAACCATCGATACGGACCAGGCTTTTATCAATGCCCTTCAGCCACAGGGCGCCTTCCCTGAAACTGATCCTGGGCGATTCTTTCAGGATCTTCACCTTCCTTATCCATGCCGCTTTTCTGGCAGCCGCAGGCACTGCCGTCTCGCCTAACAACAGGGCGAGCAGGCTGAAAATGACCCCGATTAAAAGAAAACCCGAAAAGAGTCTCTTCGTGCTGCACCCTGAGGCCTTGATGATCAAGACCTCTCTCCATTTTGAGGCCATTCCGATAGTCATGAGGACGGAGAAAAGAGAGGCAAACGGAAGGGCATACAACATAACGCCCGGGGCCTGCAATAAGAAATACTGGCCTATCAGGTGAGCAGGGGCCTTGTGGGTGTAGAACTCGTTTATCTTGTCAAAAAACTCGGCAACGATCGCGATACTCGTAAAACTCAGAAGGAGAATTACCAGATACCGGATGAATTCTTTTAAAAAGTATTTCCTTAGAATTTTCATGATGCCTAAAATTTCCTGATCGGCTTGTCCATATATGCCCTGTAAAAAAACAGCACCGTAAGGGCGCTGAAAAAAACGTTGGGGGCCCATTCTCCCACAAAAGCAGGAAGCTTCCCGGCCTTCACAAAAGATTCGCCCGTTATAAGAAGCAGGTAGTAAAGCATAAGCACCGACATGCTCATGGAAAAACCGCCGAGGCGGCCTACCTTTCCGATCCTGCCGGAGAGCGCCGGTCCGAGAATGCCGAAAATTATACAGGTAAACGGCAGCGCCAGCCTCCTGTGCAGTTCTATCGCCCACGAAGTTGAGCTTCCGCTTTCCTTCCAGAGCTTGCCGGTTTTTATCTCTTCGGGCTTTGCCTTGTCCATCGGATCTAACCCTGTCATAAGCACCAGATCAAAAGTTGAAAATATAATTTCCGATGAACTGTTCCCCGAGTATGTGTGTATCAGTCCTTTGTTCATGGTCAGTTTTATCTGGCCTTCACCGGGATTAGAGGTCAATACGCCGTTCTCAGCGACGATCACTACAGGGTCTTTGAATGTTTTATCACCCTCCCTGTAGACAAAGATCCCCTTCAATTCGTCTTTACCGGGTATTCCCTTCACATAAATGACCGTGTCCTTGAATACATCGGAGAATGTCTCCTCCTCAAAGGTCATGGAGGCCTTTTTTACTATCGTCTCATATAATGTCTTTTTAAATGCAAACATGCCGCGCGGCAATAAATAAATGCTGATGAATAAAAGGACCATGCAGGACAAGACCGAGAGGATAACGGCGGCCCTGGATATCCCCCAGAAACTCATGCCGCTTGCCTTTAATACAACTATTTCACTGTCAGCCGCCATTCTGCCGTATGTGAGAAAGACTGCCATGAGCAGCGACATGGGGATGGAAAGCAATAAAAGCGAGGGCTGGATATACACAAATATCTTGACGATGTCCAGAATGTCCGCCCCTCTCCCCATGAAGAGCCTTGACAGCCTCACGAACTTTTCCATGAATAGTATCACCGAAAGGGAAAAGACTATGACGAGCAGGTTTACCAGGAGCTCTTTAAATATTTTTCTCTGAATAATCATTTCTTGCGCCAAGCAGTGTTCTACGGAATTCAATTATAACAACTAATGAAACCAAAAGGTAGGCAGCCTGAGCCTCTCTCTTGTAATCTCCGGCCCGTGTATGAGAGTATAAGAGCGTGATTGCGATCTCCCTTCAATCCGGAAGCAGCGGCAACTGTATTTACGTTGAGACAGGCGGCGTGAAGCTGCTGTTTGACGCCGGCATCTCCGGCATCGAGGCCTCCCGCAGGCTCGCCGCATTTGGACGCGATATCAGGGAAGTCGATGCCCTGATCATCTCACACGACCATTCCGACCACGCGCGTTACGCAGGTGTATATCAGAGGAAGTTCGGCCTGCCGGTCTTTATCACGCCGAAGACACTTGAAAAGGCAAATGAAAGAAACGGGTTGGGACGTCTGGACAATATCAACTGCTTTCGATCAGGAGAAATACTTCATTTCAACGGTGTGTCCATTCAGACCATCCCCTGCCCTCACGACGGGGTTGACGGCGTGGCATTTGTTGTCGCCTCCAGCAAAAAACAATTAGGCATATTGACAGACCTCGGACATGTATTTAAGGACCTCGTTTCAGCAATGGCATCGCTTGATGCGGTCTTCATTGAGAGCAATTATGACCCGGTGATGCTTGAAAGGGGGCCTTATCCCGCTTTTCTTAAAAGAAGGATACGGGGATTTCAGGGACACCTCTCCAATGCCGAAGCTGCTGAACTGCTTCTTCAGTCCGGCAGCCGCCTGAAATGGGCCTGCCTTGCCCATATCTCCGAGAACAACAACACTCCTGCCACAGCCCTCAGGACACACCAGAAAATTGTGGGTGAACGCCTAACCTTATACACCGCAAGCCGCTACAAGGCAACAGGGATATTCAGTTTGTAGTTTTACAATCAGCGATTTTCTTGTTCGATCTGCTTGAATGGTTTAGACGATCACAACCGAGTCTTTGGAGCCTTCATCATTGCGGACGAACCTGTCGGCATACCAGTCATTCTCCCAGCGCTGGCCGTCGATAAGATATTTAAATCTGTATCTTCTCTTGCAGAACAGCTCCAGGGTTATGACAAAGTCTCCGTTGTCGAGCCTGGTCATGGGCGACTTTGAAGCGTCCCAGTTATTAAACTCTCCCGCAAGCGCGACATTCTGTGAATTCTTTGCCATCTCCTTCAGCAGCCTGAAGGTGACCTTGCACTTTTTGCCGTCCCCGTTATACTGTTTTATAAAGCCCAATTTGTTCGGCAGCAGTAAAGCCTTCTTGTTTTTCTTTTCGGCTTCCTTATGGATCTTATATTCCCAGTCACAGTTGTACATATCGATCTCCGGGACATTTGAGGCGGAGAAGATCTTTGCCAGCGCTTCTTCCTGAACTGCCTTATCTTTCATCCTGAACTTGACCCCCGCGGAACATCTTTTCCCGTCCTGGTTCTTCCATAAAACATCGCCGGACAGTGAAACAGAGTCCCCTTTGCCCGGGAGGCCGATGAGCAGCTCCAGGTTTTCGTACATAATGAACTTGAAATCATCCGCATCCAGACCGAGGCCTTCGCATGAAATATTTGTCGTTACCCCGGTGGCGTAATCCGTGGCGCCGTATGTGGGCCTGAATATTACCCCGAGCTGCATGTCGAATCTCCTGAACTTTCTTTTGGTCTCTGGCATCGCTTCTCCGTGGTTAAATAGAAGACAGACATTCAGAAGACAGAAGCAAGACTACAAACTCCTTGCAAAGCCGGCGATCATGGCTGCTATCTCATCTGCTTCTGCTGTTAATCTGTCAAAATCACTTCGTTCACAATAAAATAGTTTTAAAGAAATTTCAAGACATGTCATTACTTCATAGATTGTGCTTCTTCATTGTCCCCCCCCTTTTTTTTCTGTCTTCTGCCAGTCTGCCTTCTGTCTTCTCCTTTCAGATCGTCTGTATATATTCGTTGACCTCTGACCTGACCCGTGCCGCAACGTCCTTTGTCGCGTCGGACAGCGCCTTCATGTTTTCCCATTTAATAGTGAAGACATAGTTGTAAATAAAATAATTTCTGAAGGACAGGTAGCCGGTCAATATCTGGAAAAGGTCCGGCGGCAGGATGCCGATCTCGCTGGATTTCCTGAGCACCTTTTCATGCCATTCAGGGGAATCCTGCACATCGAGTTTGTCAAAAAGCAGCATCTGCTTCAGGACCTTTTCAATGCCGCTGTATATATTTACGATAAAGGTCGCTATTGCCGCCTGCTCTGAAAACGTATACCCGGATTTTCCCGGCGAATAGATGGAAAAAAGTTCGCCGACAACCCTGTCTATGTTTGCGAATTCCTGCTCAAGGTATTTCTGAAGCTCATCTATTGTCATATTCCCTCCTAGACAAAGAAAAGTCCAAAGTAACAAAGGCACAGAGGCACAAAGGAATGAGAAAGCTTTGCGCCTTTGCTTCTCTATGACTCTGGACCTTCTTTATTCATTACAGCCTCCCAGATTTTATAATAGATATCAGCAGCCTTATTCCAAGCAGAAAGGCCACTAAAAATCCTATGGCCCCGATTGTCGGCAGGCCGAAGATCCTGCCGCCGATGTCCATATTGGATTGTATCAGCATTGACGAGCCCACGATAATGGCCGCGACAACTATGCTGAATGCGAGCCGGTTGCTTGAACGGTCTATGTCCCGTATCAGTTTATCCATCCCCACCGGGTTGATATTGATGCCTACCTCATCCCTGAGGGATTTTCTCAATAGCCTGTTTATCTGCTTCGGCGTATCAAACAGCAGGCGGCTCACGTCCGACAGGTTATCTTTTGCCTTCTCAAAAATGCCCTTTGGGCTCAGGCGTTTTTTTATCAGCTTTGCCGCGTAAGGGGCGGCGTATGTTATGGCATTGAAGCCGGGATCAAGCTGCCTGCCTATATTATCAAGGATCATGATGGTTTTGTTTATCAGCATCAATTCCGATGGCACCCTGAGCCCGTGTTTTATGACGAGATGAGTGAACAGCTCCAGATATTCCGGGAAATTCACCTCAGAGATCGTGAGGTCATAAAGGGGCTCTACGATATCAACGAGGTCTCTCTTCAGCGCCCTTTTGAATTCATCAAGGTCTACATCACCCGCCACCAGCCCCATGTCAATGTATATATCAATGAGGGCGTCAAACTTCCTGTTGTAAAGCGCAAGAAACGCCCCGGCGATGTTCTCCATCATGTCCGGCGTAAGCCGCCCGACTATTCCAAAATCAATAAGCCCTATCTTGCCGTCCTGCATAACAAAGATGTTCCCGGGGTGCGGGTCGGCATGAAAGAATCCGTCTTCAAATATCATCTTGAAGTAGGCGGCAACCCCCTTACGGGCCACTTCCAGCCTGTCAATGCCAAGCGCGTCAATCCCCGGCAGATCATCTATCCTCACGCCTTCAAACCTTTCCATTACGATCACTTTTTCGGTTGACAGATGGGAGTAAATTGTGGGGATGCAAATATCAGGGACTTCCGCAAAGTTCCTTTTGAACCTCTGGGCGTTTTTCGCCTCGGCAAAAAAATCCAGCTCCTTTTTAACTGTCTTTGAAAACTCGTTCACTATCCCCTCGGGATCAAAGAGCCTGCTTTCAGGGATATATTTGATCATGAGGCGCGCTATGACATTAAGGATGGTCACGTCATTGTCTATGATTTCACTGATGTCAGGCCTCTGCACCTTGATGATCACTTTCTCGCCGGTCTTGAGGACCGCGTTATGGACCTGCGCGATGGAGGCGGCAGCAATGGGAATATCTTCAAAATCCAGAAATACGTCATTGAGAGAAATATTGAGTTCGGACTCTATGATCTGGATTGCATGTTCCGGGGCAAAAGGCGGGACCTTGTCCTGGAGCTTTTTAAATTCATCCGCGTATTCTGTTGTTATCAGGTCAGGCCTGGAGGAAAGGATCTGCGCCAGTTTTATAAACGAAGGGCCTAATTCGCTGAAGGCCATCCTCAGTCTTTCAGGGATGGTGTGCTTCTCAAGTTTTTCCCAGCGCCTGAGGATCTTTAATTTTAAACTCAGGGGGAAGAACCGCTGGAGATTTACCTGCTCAATAAACTGTCCGAACCCGTGCTTGAGGAAAACATTGACTATATGCCTTATGCGCTTTATATTTTTATACGTCTGCCAGTATCTGAGAAGTTTTGTTATTGGCATTTAATATTTTAAGATGAAAATTAAGTTAACAGCTTTCTTTATGTTGTTGAGAATCAGCAAAATTATAACGCCTTTCTTTTTTTAATTATACCCTCAATTTCAGCCTTTGTCGCTATCATGAATTTATACTTCTCTCTTAATCCGCCCCGTATGTTACAGATGACGGATAACCTTTCAAATCTTCTGTATGCCAACTCAATGGATTTCATGATTTATTGTCTTTCATTTTCATAAATTGCTTTTAATATGTTTGAATAATTACAGATACTCATTTTCCAGATTTACGTTTTCCCTTGGGTCATCTCCAACCCCTGCCGATAAAGGAAAGGCACCCAGTAAACAGCTTTTCCATCCCGGATGATTTTCTTCCTAAACAACCCGATAGAGACAAGATCATCAGATATCCTTTTCCAATCTTTATCTAATATATTTCGCATAGCAGATTCAGTATATTCTGACTTGCCGCCAATAAACTTTTCTATATAATCCCAGAGATGAGGAAACTCTGCTTGTAAATATGTCTGCCGCTTTCTCGTTGAAAGCTCTTTCAACCCATATTGTAAAGCCAACTGGCCAATAACCCATTCGCATTCACCGTCAGTATTTGCCATGAAATCATCCTGCTGTCGTTGTTTTGCACGGCTTAGAAGGTCAATTACATCTCGCGGCGTAACAACACCTCTTCCATCAGCACACCGGTTGAAAGGATAAAAGGAACAGCAACTTGTCCCATTCCAATTATCTGTTGGTAGGCAGGATGCATTGAGATTTCTGTAATGGATGACAAATGAGCAGTCTCAGATTCCCATTCAAGTTTCAATATCTGAAACCGTACAAAAGAATCTTTCAATTCCTCCCCCCGGATTTACAGAAATACTTCAATCAGATATTCACTCTTGCGACGAGCCTTCGAGCTTCTTTACCCTTGCTGAAAGGGCGGTCAGCTTCTTTTCGAGCTTTTCAACTTCCTCTCTCGTCGGTATATTCATCTTCTCAAGGGTTTTGTTGACGAGCTCAGTCAAACTTTTTGATAAGGTCTCCCCGCTCTTCCCTGCCTTGTCTGACCATTCTTTTACAAGTTTTGATCCCTGCGATTCGCTGAGCTCTCCCTTTTTGACCAACTCGTCGATCAACTCTTTCACCTTTTCAGGAACGCCCAATCCTGCCATCAAAGCCTTGTGCAAAACTTCATTAATAGTCATTTGCCCTCCTCCTTTTTATTGGTAGATAGTAGTCAGTAGTAAGTAGAAAGGGGCATCTTCCCCATAGCTACTAACTACTATCTACTAACTACCGTTTTCTTAATTATCTCAACCACCGCTCCAACTGCCTTATCAATTGCCTCTACGTCTTTTGTTCCGCCCTGCGCCATGTCGGCCCTGCCGCCGCCCTTTCCGCCGGTGACTGCTTTTAAAATTTCACCTGCGTTAAAACGCGGGGTCAGGTCCTTCGTGACCGCTGAAACGTAAAAAGCCTGCCCGTCAAGCGCGGAGGCAAGCAGGATTATGCCTGAACCGATCTTGTTCTTTAAACCATCGGCGAGGTCGCGTAAACCTTTCATATCAAACCCGTCGATCCTGTGAGAGAGCACCTTTATATTGTCTATTGAAACTGCTCTTTCAAGAATACCTTCTACTTTGCCCTTGACTGATTTCTGCTTGAATTTATCAAGCTCCTTTTCATTCTGTTTTAAGTCACTGATGATCTTCTCCACTCTTTCCGAGACCTTCTGTTCAGGGACTTTGAGCAGGGCAGCGGCCTTTCTTAATTCTTTTTCTCTGATCTTGTAAAACTCAATTGACTGCAAACCCGTCACAGCCTCTATCCTGCGGATTCCCGCCGCAACGCTTCCCTCGGAGATTATCTTGAAGGGGCCTATCTCTCCCGTAGAGTCACAGTGAGTGCCTCCGCAAAGCTCCGCGGAAAAATCCCCAGCCTTAATGACCCTCACGGTCTCGCCGTATTTTTCGCCGAAGAGCGCGGTGACGCCTTTTGAGATAGCGTCATCGAGGGTTGTAGTTGATTTTTCGACTGTCAGATTTTCGAGTATCTTTTCATTTATGATCTCCTCCACCTCTTCGCGCTCTCTTTCTTCCATCGCGTAAAAATGGGTGAAGTCGAACCTGAGCCTGTCCGGCGCAACGAGCGAGCCGGCCTGTTTGATATGGTCTCCGAGGACTGCCCTGAGTGCGGATTGAAGGAGATGCGTTGCGGTGTGGTTGCGCATGATGGCCCTTCTTCTGTCTGCATCAACTGCCGCTGAGACCGTCATTCCCTTTCTGATAATTCCCTTTCTTACTACCGTATTATGAATAAGTATATCACTGAATTTTTTTGTGTCCAGCACGTCAATCTTCAGTCCGTCTGCTTTTATAATTCCCTTATCACCGACCTGCCCTCCCGATTCCCCGTAGAACGGGGTCTTGTCCAGGATGATCTCAGCCTCTTCACCTTCACGCGCCTCATCCGAAAGCGCGCCGTTTTTTATGATAGCGGTGACAACGCTGTCTGACCTCAATGTCTCGTAACCGAGGAATTGTGTAGGGCCCGACTGTTTTTTGATCTCGCGGTAGACGCCCGTTACTTCTTCTTCTCCGACCCATGAAGCGCGCGCGCGCGTCTTCTGGACCTCCATTTCATCATTAAAAGCCTTCAGGTCTATTCTGAGTTTGTTGTCCTCAGCGATGTCCTGAGCGAGGTCTATGGGGAATCCGAATGTGTCGTATAACTTAAAAAGCTCCGCGCCGGGTATCGTGTCTTTGCCGGATGACTTGAGGTCACCCATCAGCTTGTTCAATATATCCATGCCGGAAGAAAGTGTGTGCGCAAACCTCTCCTCTTCCAGCTTCAGGATCTTTTTGCTCCGCTCGGTGTTCTCAAGGATTTCAGGATAAGGCCCTGACATGGTCTCAAAGACCGTATCCAGTAAATTGCAGAGGAACGGTTCCTGAATGCCAAGCATAAAGCCGTGCCTCGCCGCCCTCCTGATTATCCTCCTCAGCACATATCCCCTGCCTTCGTTTGAGGGGAACAGGCCTTCTGAAATAACAAAGGCCGCTGACCGGATATGGTCCGCGATCACCCGCATTGAAACATTGGTCACAGGGTCGATGCCGTACTTTTTCCCGGAAATTTTTTCAACGGTTTTAATAATAGGCATAAAGAGGTCACTGTCAAAATTATTGTGCTTGCCCTGAAGCACTGCCGATAACCTTTCCAGGCCCATCCCGGTATCAATGCTCGGCCTGGGCAGCGGGGTCAATTTCCCGGATGAATCCCTGTTGTACTGCATGAAGACCAGGTTCCATATCTCAAGATACCTGTCGCAGTCGCATCCGACCGTGCAGGTGGATTTACCGCAGCCCATCTCAGGCCCCTGGTCGATCAATATCTCAGAGCACGGCCCGCACGGCCCGGTGTCCCCCATCTGCCAGAAGTTGTCCTTTTCGCCAAGCCTGTAGATCATCTTTGCCGGAATGCCCACATGGTCCTTCCAGATCTCAGCAGCTTCATCGTCTTTTTCATAGACGGTAATGTAGAGTTTGTCCGCAGGCAGCTTGAACCTCTCAGTCAATAATTCCCACGCCCACGCTGCCGCCTCTTTCTTGAAATAATCACCGAAGGAAAAATTTCCAAGCATCTCAAAGAACGTATGATGCCGCGCGGTCCTTCCGACATTCTCAAGGTCATTGTGCTTGCCGCCTGCGCGGAGACATTTCTGCACAGTCACCGCCCTCTTGTACGGCCTGCTCTCTTCACCAAGGAATACGGACTTGAACTGCACCATTCCCGCGTTGGTAAAAAGCAGTGTCGGATCATCCTTCGGCAAAAGAGGAGAACTCGAAACTATCTCGTGCCCCTTTTCCTTGAAGAAATCCAAAAACAGTTGTCTTATCTTTTTGCTTTCCATAATTATTGATGCCGTTATTTGTAAAGCTTCATAACACTAATCCGTCATGCCCGAAGTTCTTAATCGGGCATCCAGAAAAATCAAGACTGGATTCCGGCTTAAGGACTGCTGGAATGACAGACAAACAGAGTTTATGGATAAAATAAATTCTGTCGTTAAGAAACTTCGTTATATGATACTGTATTATATCAATTAATGTATAGATTTCGAGGCGCTTCTTCCCCTCAGGTTTAAGGGAAATTTTAAAGGTCAGCGAAAACCCATGATACTCATCCACCCCCCGGTTGCAAAACCCTGTGAACCTCCTGCCGGACTGGCAAAGCTTTCAGGCGCGCTAAAGCTGAATAACGTTAAGCATGAAGTTCTTGATGCTAATCTTGAAACCCTACTTTACGTGATCGAACGCTCGCAATCGCAGACTTTTAATTCGCATGACAAATGGACGGCGCGCGCACTGCGCAATCTTGATAAGAATCATGCCTCAATGAAAGATTGGCGGATCTATCATTCCATCGACCGTTACAAACGCGCTGTGATTGATTTGAACCGCGCTATTGAGATGTCCGTTGATAACGGTTTCACTCTCAGTCTTGCGGACCTTCATCATCAGGAACTTTCTCCCCTAAGAAGCAATGACCTCATCAGAGCTGCTGAGCGCCCTGAGCAAAATCCATTTTATCCGTATTTCAAAGAACGACTTCTGGAGCTTGTCCAGAAAAGAAGTTCCACAGTAGTCGGCTTTTCCCTGAATTATCTAAGCCAGGCGCTCTGCACTTTTGCGATGGCTGGTTTTTTAAGAAAAGAATTTCCCGGCATTACCATCATCCTCGGTGGAGGGCTTGTGACCTCATGGAGGAGAAATCCGAATTGGGAAAATCCGTTCAGAGGATTGGTGGACCACCTCGTTGCCGGGCCGGGGGAAAATCAGTTGCTTTCAATTTTGGGTATCAATAATGTTCAGGAAGAAAATTTCACGCCGGATTATGGTTCCCTGCCTTTAAACGATTACCTGTCTCCGGGTTTTATTTTACCGTACAGCGCCTCAAGCGGATGCTACTGGAACAAATGTTCCTTCTGTCCTGAAAGGGCGGAGGACAATCCGTACATTCCTTTGCCGGTTGAAAGAGTGACGAATGAACTCAATGCGCTGATTGCGAAGACAAACCCTGTCATGGTCCACCTGCTGGATAATTCCGTGAGCGAGAAACTTTTAAAAAGACTCGCAGGTAATCCGTTAAATGTTCCATGGTACGGCTTCGCGCGGATCAGTGAACTTTTGACGAACATTGATTTTTGCATGGCTTTAAAAAAATCCGGTTGCGTGATGCTCAAGCTCGGACTCGAATCAGGCGACCAGCGAGTGCTTGACCGGATGCAGAAGGGAATTAATATTGAGACGGCCTCCCTCGCTTTAAAGACGCTGAGACGGGCGGGGATCGCCGCTTACGTCTATCTCCTCTTCGGCACCCCGGCAGAGACATTGGATGAGGCGCGAAAGACACTTGAGTTTGTCGTCGGTCATAAGGACGAGATAAGTTTTCTGAACCTCGCGGTGTTCAATATGCCAGTCTGCGGGCCTGAAGCGGGAAAATTTGAGACCGGCAGTTTTTACGAAGGTGACCTTTCCCTCTACACGGACTTTTCACATCCAAATGGCTGGGACAGAAAGAACGTGAGGCGGTTCCTTGATAACGAGTTCAAAAAGAACAAAGCGGTTTCAGAAATACTGAAAAACGACCCTCCGGTATTTACCTCCAATCACGCCCCTTTTTTCGCGATGAACCATCGTTCATAATTTCTTCAAATGTTTTATTTATTCTTTAGTCAAAGAACATAAATAAAATCTTAAAAGCAAAAAGGAGGACACATGAAAAGAACAGGACTTGTTGCACTATTTGCCGGGATCGTCTCTCTTGGATTCAGCGCAGCCCCTGCCGTAAGCAACGCAGGAGTAAATGTTAACATCGGATTCTATCCTCCGCCATTTGTAATCCCCGCGCCTCCGCCAATGTTCATGCCGCCCGCGCCGCCTGCTGTAGTAGTGATACCGGGAACGGAAGTATATTACTCCCCGAATGTCGAGGAGGACATCTACTTTTACCGCGGCAACTGGTACCGCCCCTATGCCGGACGCTGGTACAGGGCGAGAGGATACAACGGACCGTGGGTGTATTTAGTCCCGGGACGAGTGCCCCGTATGCTTGTATCCATGCCCCCGGACTACTATGCGCCGCCGCGTTATTATTCACCTTACAGACACGATAACAGGCGCAGGGAATGGAGGAGACATTATGATGATGACAGGGACGATTAGTCCACATCATTCATGGTGAACTCTGTTCAATGGTTACTGAAATGAAAGGCTGCGGAAGAATCTTCTATACGACACCTTTAAAAAGCAGAGAGCAAAGAGCGGAGGGCGTAAAGTTAAAAGCATGAATACTATTTGCTCTTCTGGAGCAGGCTTTCATTTCGAATTGTACATATATCGAATCTGCATGTACTGCAAGAGCATATTAAGCACCACAAGCGCAAGCTTGGGTTTTCTGGAAAGCGCGGCCCTCACCTTACTCCACATTGCGGCCTCTTCCGGGCCCATGCGTTTGAGATCAGACATAAGTCTCATGGTGTCTATCTCCACTGAACGCCCCCTGAGTTGAACGAGCATCCCGGATTCTTTTGTCGAATTGGGGACCGCGGCTTTTTCAATGAAGCGCATCAACCTCTCTGTGAACGCGCCCGGCTCATAGAGCCTTGCGCAGAGTTCATTGATCCCGCTGAGCAGTTGCTCACGTTTCATCCCATGAGGAATAATATTTGTGTCCCAGGGCGCCATAGTCGCAATGCCAGCCTCTCCCGGAAGTATCCTGCCGTCAGCAGCCAGCCTTTCATACAGCGGTGTCCCCGCAGGCGCAACAAGAGCGCCAAGACTAAATATAGGAATCGGGACTGATTGGGCAAATTCATATTGCCTGGCAAATATATCCGGATCGTCCGAGTCAAATCCGACAATCATGCCTGCCATGACCCCTATCCCGCTGTTTAAGAAGCGCTCAATCTGTACTGTCAGGTTGTTCCTGAGATTCTGGTTCTTGCCGGATTGCCTGAGGCTGTCCTCGTTCGGTGTTTCAATGCCGATGAAGACATAGATCATACCTGCTTCAGCGCACATGCGCAGTAATTCTTCGTCCGCTGCGGAATCAATCGAAACCTGTGTTACGAAACTCACCGACCCATCCTTCTGCCGCAAATTCCAGTTGCGCAATTCCCTCAGCAGTTCCTTTGCATGTTGCCGGTTGGCAGTGAAGTTATCATCCGCAAAGAAGACCATGCGGTATCCATATTTATAAAGGTCATCAAGCTCGCTTAAGATTTGCTGAATGGGTTTGTGCCTCTGTGTACGGCCGACATACTGAATGGTATCGCAGAACTCGCACTGAAATGGACATCCGCGCGACGTCTGGACTATTCCAAGCAGGGCCCGGTCATTTGGATAGAGGTCCCATCTGGGCATAACAGGGGAAGAGAACTTGGACCTTTGCCCGGTGTATTCTTTCTTCCAGTTGCCGGACCGCAGATCGGCAAACAGCGTGACAGACACTTCCTCTGTTTCACCTTTCACAAGAATGTCGCAATGCGGCCGGACCACTTCAGGAGAAAGAGAAGCAAATGGCCCCCCAATGATGACGATCTTTCCGCGCCTCCTGAATTCCTTCGCGATTGCCGCCATACGCCCCCACTGATTGACCTTTCCTGTTATCCCCACGAAGTCAGCGGATATATCAAAATCCACGGGAGAAATATTTTCGTCAACGAGGGTCACATTAAAATCAGAAGGCGCCATTCCAGCGATCGTGACCACGGCAAGGTCTGCCACAAGCGCAGCGGGGCTGTAACCGCCTGCCATCAGCGCCTCAACACTATAATAAGTGGGAAATGTCGAAGCAGGATTGATCAGATAAAGAGACGGTTTATTTGTCACAGTTAAATTGCTCGACGTGGTATTGTGCCTGGATTTATTTTTTCGTACTTGAAAAAAAGATTACCACAACACTTTGGACATATGCAAACCGGTTTTAATTTTGATACGGACAATAAAGCTACTTTTTCTCAAACAGCTTCTTGTATTCCCCGTAGCCTTCCTTGTCCAAATCTTCTTTGGGGATAAAGCGGAGCGCTGCGGAATTCAGGCAATAGCGAAGTCCGGTCGGTTTCGGCCCGTCGTCAAAGACATGCCCCAGGTGTGAATCGCCGTGGCTGCTCTTCACTTCTGTCCTCCGCATGAAGAAGCCCCTGTCCTCGCGCTCAACAACATTGCGGGGCTCAAGAGGCCTTGTAAAGCTCGGCCAGCCTGTGCCTGAATCGAACTTGTCAGCGGAGCTGAAGAGCGGCTCGCCGCTGACAACATCAACATATATTCCTTCGTGATGATTGTCCCAGTACTCATTATCGAAGGCCCGTTCAGTGCCTCCTTCCTGCGTGACATTATATTGAAGCGGGGTCAGCTTTTTCTTCAGCTCTTCCTTAGGCGGCTTCGTGAATCTCTTTGTTCCTGCGGGCTTGGCACTGTCACCCCATAACTTTTGAATAAATGCCTCCCTGCCCGATCCGGTCTTGTAGAGATTGTAGCTTGTTGAATTTTTTACGTAGTATTTTTGGTGGTAGTCTTCAGCCGGGTAAAATTCTGAGGCGGGAACAATTTCGGTTACAATGGGTTTTGAGAATTTTCCCGATTTTCCCAGCGCTTCTTTTGAGGCAAGCGCGAGACGCCTCTGTTCTTCATTATGGTAAAAGATCGCAGTCCTGTATTGCGTCCCGCTGTCGGCAAACTGCCGGTTGAGTGTAGTCGGGTCTATGCTCTGCCAGAAGATGTCAAGCAGTTCCTCATAGCCTGTCAGGGCCGGATTATACAGGATCTCTACTGCCTCGGCATGTCCGGTCGTGCCTGAGCTGACCTCTTCATAAGTGGGGGCCTTCGTATGTCCTCCGGTGTAACCGACCCTTGTGGAGACGACCCCGTTGAGTTTATCGTAAGGCGGCTGCATGCACCAGAAACACCCTCCTGCAAAGGTGGCCCTTTCAAGTCCTGCGGAAGGGGTCTGCGCGCCTTCCTTTTCTTTATTCCCGATGATAGCCATAGTTATCACTCCTGTTAATATTATAAGTGAAAAAACAATGAGAGCTTTTTTCATATCTTCATTTTACACCCCATCCTTGAAGAAATTGTGAAGCAGCTTCTGAATTCGGGGCAAGTATGACGGATTTTTCTGTCTTCTGTCTTCTGTCACCTGTCTTCTGTATTCTGCCTGCATACTGTTATAATCTCTGGATGAAAAAGATAATATTCCTGCTTGCTTTATTGTTACTCCCATCTGTCAGTTCCGCTTCTGACGCCGACAGGGTATTCAGGGAAAACCAGAAGTCCATTGTGGTTGTTACGGCGTATAACAACAAAGGCCAGCAGCTTACCGAGGGGACGGGATTTATCGCAAGCGCGGACGGCCTGATAATTACAAACTACCATGTGATAGGCATTGCAAAGGATGTAAAGGTAAAGGCCGGCAGCAGGGCGCTGGATGTTGAGGGCGTGACCTACGCCGACAAAGATAATGACTTTGTGATACTCAAGGTAAAAGGAAAAAATTTACCGGCCGTGAAACTCGGAGATGCCGGGAAGATAGATCCAGGCGCGAAGATCTATATCATTAGCAGCTCGGAAGATTCCGGCAACGTGATCTCTGAAGGGTCATTCAGAAAGATGAGAACAATTTCCCCGGGAAGAGAGGTTGTTGAGATCACCGCCCCTGTCTCGCACGGAAGCAGCGGCAGCCCTTTATTTAACAGCAACGGTGAAGTTGTCGGCATCACGACATTTCTGATCAGGAGGAGCGAGAACATTATTCTTGCGATGCCCTCTGACCTGTTGAGAGACAAGCTGCGGGCCGGGGGAAAGACCACCCCGATAAGCAGCATAATAAAAAATTACCGGAATTCTGCGGAGTACTGGTTCTATCTTGGTTATTACCTCTCGGAGGCAGGCGCGGACAAGGAGGCGGCAGGTGTGTTCAAAGAGGCGATACGGCTTAAGCGCAATTTTGCCGAGGCATACTATTACCGCGGCGCGGCAAATGAAAAGCTGGGAAAGTATAAAGAGGCCGCTCGGGATTTCAAAGAGGCGATAAGATCAAAGGCTGATTTTACTGACGCGCATTGCAGCCTTGGTGTCACATATGGAAAGCTCGGCATGTACAAAGAGGCAGTGGAAGTTTTAAAGCAGGCTGTAAGGCTTGAGCCTGATTTTGCCGACGCATATTACAATCTTGGCGTCGCATACAGCAAACTCGGCATGTACAGGGAAGGAATCGAGGCAGGCAGAAAGGCCGTCAGCCTGAAACCCGATTTTGCTGACGCATATTACAACCTCGGCATTGCCTATGAAAAATCAGGCGGCTACAAAGATGCTGCTGCTGCCTTTCAAAAGGTCTTAAAATTCAAACCTGATTACGCTGAGGCCCATTACAATCTCGGGATTGTGTACTTATTATTGAACGATAAAGGCGCTGCCCTTGAAAGATATAAAACGCTGAAGTCCCTTAACAATGACTTGGCAAATAAATTATTCAGCCTGATCAACAAAAGCTGATCAGATCCCAAGCGCAGAAGCAATAGCGGTATGCAATTTATCAGCCTCAACACGGTCCCCTAACGTACCGACCCTTATGCCGATAGACGTCACTTTCTGTCCCATGTCTCTTAATGCGATTACAACCTTTGCCCCGTCGCTCCTGACGGCGTTTATCTTTCCGTTTCTTCCTTCGTTTGAGCTGTCCGATATGCTGATCTTGAGGTTGCTCAACTCGGTGTTGGCCGCGTCCCACGCCTTTGTGTATTCAACCGGGTATTCTTTTATCAAAAGGCCGTCTACATACTTGTATGCCAAAACTCCTGCCCCGGCGCCGACGCCTACAAGCGCTAATTCACACCCGTAAACGAAAAACAAAACGCACACTGCAAATAATAAATTCCTGATCTTTTTCATTCTTCCTCCCGTGAGTTTAGAATATTAAATATAACACTGCATAAATTTACACGAAAGCTTTCGTTGATTGCAATATGTAATCTTTGCGGACCTGAATTAACCGGGTATTGCCTGAAACCCGTTATGGTAAAATGAACCCATGCTGATTTTGCCTTTTACGGAAAAAAAATCCCGGGACATTTTTAAAAGGGCTTTAGACGTTCTTAAGAGCGGCGGCATTATCGCGTATCCTACCGAAAGCTTTTACGCGCTCGGGGTCCTGGCCGCGGATGAATCTGCTATCAAAAAATTGTTTGAGCTGAAAAAAAGACCTGTAGGCAAACCGCTGCCGGTAATCGTTGGCGATATGGACACGCTCAAATCTGTCGTGGAAAATATCCCGGCCAACGCTGGAAATTTGATAAAGAAATGCTGGCCCGGGCCGCTGACCATGATATTTAAGGCAAAGGGCAACGTCCCTTTTTTGCTGACCGGGGGAAGCGGAAAGGTCGCAGTGAGAATACCGGGCGAAAGCGTTGCCCTTCATCTGACAAGGGCGTTGAAGCTGCCTGTCACCTCCACCAGCGCAAATCCATCCGGGGAGCGGCCCGCGGAAGATCCGGGTGCGATCATGAAATATTTCGGTGATAAAATAGATTTGATTATTGACGGGGGGAAAGCGCCGGGCGGAAGGCCTTCCACGATTGTCGACGTTACTCTTGAGCCTCCAGTGGTTTTAAGAGAGGGGCGCATAGCTTTAAATGATTGATACCAACTCGGGTTAAAAATCAATTCATGTATGAAAAAAATACTCCTCATCATACTTTTAGTAATTGTCATTCTCTCGATCTCTCTCATTGCCTTCATAAAGAGCCCCGCATTTATAAAAACTGCTACGAGCTTTATCAATAGCCATACAAGCCTGCGCGTGGAGATAGGCGATCTGTCTTTCGTGGAAGGGCACCGAATGGTGATTAACGGCCTTCTGATAGAAGAGAAAAAGAAGGAGGGTTTCCGCCTCATCCTGCCGCACTCGGAGATCAGCGCAAGTCTAAGGGGCATCCTCAGAAAAAACATTGACGATATCGTTCTTGTAAAGCCCAGGATCTCAGTCGCGTATAAAAAAGAGGGGAAAGGCAAAGTATCACTGCCGTTCACCTTCAACAGGATGTCCGTCAGTGATGCCGATGTGATGATTCAAGTAGAAAAGGATGGGGCGTTTCATATCAGCGCAATAACAATTTCGCTGAACAAAACAGCAGATGAGAAAATATCGTTTTTGTCCGGCAGCGCTTTTGTCGACGAACTGGATTCGAAGATATCTTTAACAGCGGATATCGACACTGAAAAATTCAGCTTCAACAAGGCGCGGATAGAGGTCTCGCCAATAGACCTGCAAAGTCTTTCCTCTAAACACCCTCTGCCGTTTTTCAAAGACAAAGAGTTGAAAGGTTCCGGCAGGATCACAGTTGACATGGAAAGAGACAATTATGACGGAGGGGAGAAAATTAAGTACAAGACATCGGCGTTTATTGAAAATTTCCTGTTCCATTCTAAGGAACTGAACATCAATTTAAAAGACAGGCCTCTCGAATTTGTATCTCTTGGCGCTTACAGTTCTGAAAAAGATAATATTGAAATATCGTCAATGACGGCAAGCCTTTCGCAGTTAAATTTATTAAGCCTTCAGGGGACAGTAAAACACATCTCTGCCGACAACCCTGACATCGATATTATTGCTGGATCTAAGAACATCAGCCTCAACGGGATAAAGAGCATCATCTCCGGCCCCGCAGTTGCGAAGCTCTTCGAAATAGACACGGACGGTTCCGTGGATGCGGGTGTCGTCATCTCCGGCAACCTTAAATCTCCGAAAGTCAAAGGCGAGATCTCAGCACATGGTGAGAAACTTGCCTGGAAGAATATAAGGCTCCAATCATTTGCAATGAGATGCCCTTTTGAATATGAAAAGGGATCTCTTGCAGTAAAAGGCGCATCTATGAGTGCCGCGGAATCCGCTTATCGCAGCCGGCCTGACAAAAAATATATTGGAAGATTGCAAAACATAAAATTTTTCATCCCTTCTTTTACATACATGAACTCGATGCTTACGGCAAAAAATGTTCAGGTACGCGCTGACAGGGCGATTTATTACAATGGCAAAGAATATGAGGAGAAGGGAATTTCAGTTGACGGCTCCATCGAAGGGGACCTCGCCAATCATCAGTTCAAGGTCAAAGACCTGCTGATTGAAACCGGGTTTTTTAAACGGGTGACCGCTGATCTTAATTTTGTAAAAGGAAAACCTGATATTGTTGACGCGGCGCTGAACTATGACAGCATTGATATTGAGCAATTATCAAAAAAATATTTTAATGACCTTCTCAAAAAGAAAGGCCTCCGCGTAAAAGGGAGCGGCTCTTTGCAAGCCGCGTTTAAGGTGACCATCCCTGAAAATGCAGCGCCGGGCATATCGGGCACAGCCAGTTTAAATCTCACTCATGCCGGGTTTTCGTCTTCCGATGAGACCCTTGTCTGCGAGGGATTGGAAATGAAGATCTCAAATGCATTTGAATTCACATTCCCCATTAAGCAGGCAAATTTCAGGCTTGATTCTGAAGCTGGAAACTTCGAACTTTTATACGGCAAGTTTTATGGCAGCTTCAGGGACAAAGCGCTGGGCCTTTCTGCTTCGGGAAAATATACGAAGGCTGACGATTCTATCCACATCACTGAATCTAAAATGGGTCTGACCGGCATAGGGAACATACTTCTGTCCGGCATGATTTCAAATATTACGAAGTCTCCGTTATTCAACACGGACGTTCAGATTGCGGGGCTTTCAAATAAAGAGGTCCACAATTTCTTCATCCGTGAAACCTTTCAGGACCAGCTCCCGCTCCTGTCTCAACTTGAAGTAACCGGTGAAAGTTCAGCGAGGCTGAATATACAGGGCGCGCCGGACCACTTTACTGCAAGCGGCTATATTCAGGTTGCGGATATGGATATCGCGGTTAAAAGTCCCGACAACGCCGTGAAGGGGATAAACATTTTTCTTCCTCTAAATCTGTCTTATCCGAAGCCTCTTCATTCTCTAAAAGAAATACGTTTCGGCTCGATACGTATCAACGACTTTTCATGGTCGATGCTGAAATTAAAAAACATTGAGGCCTTCCCCTCTGTCTGGGACAATAACGTTGTCTTTAAAAAGGACATTGTCATCCCGGTCATGGGAGGAGACATTGTGCTGAAGGACATTATTTACGGCGGCATCTTTGCACCTGAAAAGCAGCTGCGCCTGTCGATCGACATAAAAGATATTGACCTTGATAAGGCGAGCGCCGCTTTTGGACTGCCCGAATTCAGCGGAAGGCTTTCAGGTGCTATCCCGCGAGTTACCCTCGTTCAGGACAATCTCCGCACCGAGGGCGGGATCAGCCTTGAACTCTTCGGCGGTAAAATGAGGATCGGCAATCTCTCCGTTGATAATGTCTTCGGTCCCGCCGCTTCGATTAAATCAGATATAGAATTTGAGGACATTGACCTCGGCAGGCTGACAAATACATTTGATTTCGGACATATCTCCGGGGTGGTCCGCGGAAGCGTCAGCGACCTTGTTATTTCAAACGGGCAGGCCGAACATTTTAAGGCAATGGTAGAGAGCTATAAGAAGAAAGGCGTTGACCAGAGAATTAGCGTGAACGCTCTGAAAAAGATCTCTATCCTCGGGTCAGGTTCCTCCACCTCGATCCTGGACAAAGGGATATATCAATTATTCAAGGAATACAGGTACGAAAAACTCGGGTTCAGGGCATATTTAAAAAACGATAACCTCCTGCTTACCGGCATCGAAAACGAAGGTGACAAGAGCTTTCTTGTGAAGGGCGGGCTTCTCCCGCCGAAGGTGGATGTCATCAATTATACACAGAACATCTCGTTCCAGGAAATGGTCAGCAGGCTTGAGAGGCTGAAACAGGCGGGGAAAGAATGAGATAGCGGTGGACCTGAAAATGTTTTATAATTGTGTCATAAACTTTCATCAGGAGGCAGCAATGAAAAAAAGGGTAAAGAAATCATTTTTGTATTCGCTGATATTTTTTATAACTTCTTGCGTGACCATAAACATATATTTCCCGGCGGCTGCGGTTGAAAAAGCGGCTGACAAGATCGTTGAAGATGTCTGGGGCGAACAAGGGGAAAAGCCAAAGCAGGACGAACAAAAAAAGGAAGGACCAATAAATAAGGAAGATCAGAAGAAACAGGGCGAACCCCAGAGCATGATTGATAGCCCGGTGAGATTTACGTTCTCACTGCTCGGCGCAAAACAGGCATATGCCCAGGAAGCGGACATCAATGTGACAACCCCTGCCATCAGGGCCTTGAAAGACTCCATACAGAAAAGGGCTGACTCGATCAAGCCGTTCATGGACAGCGGAAACGCGGGCCTTACCAATGACGGCCTTCTGGCCGTGCGCAGCGCCGAGGGGCTGAACTTAAAGGACAAGGCAAACCTCTCAAGGCTCGTTGAGGCGGAAAACAAAGACAGGGAGGCCCTCTATTCGGAGATCGCAAAGGCGAACAACTTTCAGCCGGACAGAATTCCTTCCATAAAAAAGATTTTTGCCGGAAGCTGGATCAAGAACGCAAGACAAGGCTGGTGGGTCCAGGACAGCGGCGGGAACTGGAAACAGAAATAGTCTAAAGGACTAATATCATGGCCTTATAAATCAGCCACGCCATGATCGCGCACATCGGAAGTGTGAGTATCCATGCCATTACTATACTTCTTGCTACACCCCACCTGACTGCCGAGGCCCTTTTCGTAGCCCCGACTCCCATTATGGTGGATGAAATTATGTGGGTCGTTGAAAGCGGCAGGCCTATTCTTGATGCTATCTCTATTATTGTGCCTGCGGACGCCTCAGCGGCAAAACCGTGAATGGGCTGAAGGTGGACAAGACGCACTCCAAGTGTTTTTATTATCCTCCAGCCGCCTATTGCAGTGCCGAGCGCCATTGCAGTAGCGCACAGAAGCATTGCCCATAACGGCACCTCGAAGACCTGAAGTTTATAATAGCTCACAAGGGCCATGGTTATTATGCCCATTGTTTTTTGGGCGTCGTTATTGCCGTGACTGAAGGCCATGTAGGCTGCCGACACTATTTGGAGCCTGTTGAAGAATGTGTTTACAAATGCAATCGGGGACCTGCCGAAAAGCCACATGAGGAACAGCATCAAAAGAAAGCCGAGGCCAAAACCAACGAGGGGTGAAACAATCAACCCTATTAAAACCTTGTATACGCCTTTCTCCATGATAACATCTGTCCCCGCCGTTGCGACTGCCGCCCCGAGTATACTCGCAAGCAGGGCATGGCTTGAAGATGTGGGAAGTCCGAAATACCATGTTATTAAGTCCCACAGTATTGCGGCCAGAAGTGCGGCGACAACAGTGGCCTGTGTGATATATGCCGCCTCCACAAGTCCTGCCCCGACCGTCTTGGCAACTGCGGTGCCTGTCAGTGCACCGAATAAATTCAATACCGCCGCCATGGAAACAGCCACTCTTGGAGACAAAACTCTTGTTGATACTGAAGTGGCGATGGCGTTTGCAGTGTCGTGAAAACCGTTTATAAAATCAAAGATTGTGGCAAGGACTATTACGCATACAAGGAGGAAATAAGTGTCATGCATGTTTAAGGACTATGCTTTCAAGAATATTTGCTACGTCTTCGCAAGTGTCGCTGGCGTCTTCAAGGTGCTCATAGACCTCTTTCCATTTGATGACTGTGATGGGATCTTTTATGTTATCAAATAATTTTACAAGCCCCTCTCTGAAGATCCTGTCTCCCCTGTTTTCGAGCCTGTTGATTTCGATGCAGTATTCCTGGATATAAGTATATTTTTTGCCTTTCAGGCAGCTGATGGCCTTTGTGATTATCTCGGTAGTTTCATGCAGGGTCTTTGCAAGCTCGACCGCCTCCGGCAAAGGGTTGTTCAACTTGAATAAGACCGCCCTGTCCGCGGAAGCCCATATTAGATCAAGCACATCATCCAGACAGCTTATGAGGGAGTGAATGTCTTCCCTGTCCAGCGGGGTAATGAAGGTCTTGTTGAGTTTTCTCATGACCTCATGAGTGAGCATGTCGCCTTCCTGCTCTGCTTCATGTATCTCTTTTGCCTTTTCAGCCGCAAAATCGAAATTCCCCATCATGTCGACAAGCGATACAGCGCCTCTGTTTACATTAAGAGCCGCTTTTTCGAACATATCGAAGAAATCAATTTCTTTAGGAAAGAACTTTTTCATCATTGCGTGTTTGATACCTGAATATGTGGTAAAAGAATACTAAAATATCGTACTAATGTCAACCGCGATGCACGCATAAAGTGCTGCCATCCGCCGCCTGAAAAGTTAACTGTCCACAAACAAAAGGCATTACAAATTTATTTAATAACTTCAAAACTCTCTATTGCAAAATGAGGGGTGAAGGGGAGGTTGACAGCGTTGCTGTTCCTCCCCTTCTTGGGTGATGAAGGGGACTGAAGGGAAACTCTGTAGCATCACTCTACAGAGGACTTATTTCATTTAAGTTAGTAACGTTTTAAAACAAAAAAAGGTCCCGCAATATGATTTAAATCATATTCAATAAGTTTTCTTTGAATAAAATTTATGTTCCCGGATTCAATAAATGATAGTTATTAGTTTATTTGATGTAATGGGTGCAGCGGAGCAGATAGGGAGTTAATTACAGATTCTTCTTGATAATATTGTAGTACATGTCCCTCTGTGCCGGCTGAAACCCTGCTGTCTTTATTGAATTGATAATATCCTGGACCGAGACCCTGTACTTCACTCCGGCTGACGCGACAACATTTTCTTCAATCATTGTTGAGCCGAAATCATTCGCTCCGAATCTCAAAGCCACCTGCGCCATCTTCAATCCCTGCGTCACCCACGACGCCTGAATGTTAGGTACATTGTCAAGATAGACGCGTGAAAGCGCCAGCACCCGGAGATAGTCAATTGCAGTAGCAGCGTGAAAGGGGTTGGGGGTTGGGGGTTGGGGGTTGGTTTTTCTTTTCTTACCAATCCCTAATCCCTGATCCCTAATCCCTAATTCAGTGTTGCCCGGCTGAAAGCTCCACGGGATAAAAGCCGTGAAACCATTTGTCCTGTCCTGCAATCTTCGTATTGCATCAAGGTGTTCTATTATGTCTTCCGGCCCTTCAACACTGCCGAACATCATTGTAGCAGTAGTCTTCATCCCGATGCGGTGCGCCTGTTCCATCACCTCAAGCCACCTGTCCTTGCCGATCTTCTTTGGGCTGATCTTTTCCCGTATCCTGTCAGAGAGGATCTCTGCCCCTCCGCCGGGGATCGAGTCAAGTCCGGCTTCATTTAAAATTTGCAAAGTCTTTTTTATGGAAAGTTCCGCCTTGTCCGCCATGTAGCAAACCTCCGGAGGTGAGAAACCGTGGATGTGGATCGGGAATTTATCCTTGATGGTCTTCAAAAGGTCAACGTAATAATTTATATCAAGCTCTGGATGGAGCCCGCCCTGAATAAGTATCTGCGTGCCGCCGAGTGAAATGGTTTCCTTTATCTTGCTGAAAAGCTTTCTCCTGCCCAAGACATAAGCATCGGGGTCATCCTTGTCCCTGTAAAATGCGCAGAACTTGCATTTGTTGATGCACACATTCGTGTAATTGATATTGCGGTCAATGATAAACGTGACTATTCCGTCAGAATGCAGCTTCTTTCTCGAACCGTCAGCCATCTGACCGAGCCCGAGAAGGTCAGCGGATTTGAGAAGGGTCAATGCCTGTTTTTTGGTTATCCTGTTCATTTTTATTAATATCTTACAGGTTTGTAAAATGAATCCCTCTCCACAGGGACCTTTCCTGCCTTTTCAATCAGATTTGTTAACTGGGCTTTAGTCAAAGCATTCCCTGAAAGCGCGCCTGCGGAGTGTGTGATCTTTTCCTCTATTATCGTGCCGTCCATGTCATCAGCCCCGAACTTGAGCGCAAGCTGTGCGATCTTCTCACCAAGCATTATCCAGTAGGCTTTTATGTGCTGGAAATTATCGAGGAAGAGTCTTGAGATCGCGATGGTCTTCAGATCATCAATGCCTGAAGTATATCCGCAAGGTTTGAGATTTGAAGGTTCCGACTTCTGACTTAATTTTGTATTCATGGGATGAAACGCAAGGGGAATGAACGCCTGGAAGCCGCCTGTCCTGTCCTGAAGCTCCCGGAGTTTCAGCATGTGTTTAACCCTGTGCTTAAGTGATTCAAGATGGCCGTACAGCATAGTGGCGTTTGTTTTGATCCCGGCATTATGAGCTGCTTCCATTACCTCAAGCCATTTTTTGCCGGAGACCTTTTCAGGACAAATTTTATTTCTCACACGAGAATCAAATATCTCCGCTCCGCCGCCCGGCATGGAATCAAGGCCCGCGTTCTTCAGCTCACGAAGAGTTTCAGGGAGCGGCAGCCCGCTTATCTTTGAGAAATAGTCTATCTCAACCGCGGTGAAGGCTTTTATGTGAATGTGCGGGAGCGCCTTCTTGATCTCCTTAAGCATCTCCACGTAGAAATCAAATTGCCAGTCAGGATGTAATCCGCCGACAATGTGGACTTCGCTGAAAGACTGCGGCATAGGGCATGGGGCATGGGGCGAAGGGTTAGTTTCTTTTGCTATATGCCCTTTGCCCTTTGCGCTAAGCTTGTTGATGATCTCTTTAATGCTAAGCTCATACGCGCCTTTTTCTCCCCTGGAGCGGCTGAAGGCGCAGAATTTACAGCGGTTCACGCAGATGTTTGTCGGATTAATGTGATGGTTCTGGATGAAGTAGGCGTTCTTCCCGTTCTTTCTTTCGGCAATAATATTCGCAAGCCTGCCGATGGTGAAGATGTCCTCGCTCTCAAAGAGCACAAGCGCGTCTTCGGTGGTCAGGCGTTTTTCAGACAGGACCTTATTTTCAATTTTCTTTAAGGACATATTTCGCTGTATTGAAGTTTAAGTAGTCAGGAAATTATAACCTAAAAAGAGAGATTAGGCATAGTCGAATAAAAAGTTCCGGTGAAGCGCCCATAGTAGTCATTCCCGTTTGTTCGGAATGACTGATTGAAAACAAAAAAACAGGATCCAGAATACATTTTGTATCCTGAATCCTGTGCCGGTCATCAAACGTTATCTTGCCATTGCTTCGAGTCTTTCAATCCTCTCTTCAATCGGCGGATGCGTGCTGAACAGTTTCATCAGCCCGCCGCCTGTAAGCGGATTGACAATGAACATATGGGCCGTTGCAGGCTGCGCCTCCATTGGTATTCTCTGTGACGCCATGTTCAGTTTCTTTAATGCGCCTGCGAGATATCTCGGATTTCCCGCGATCCTCGCGCCGCCCTCATCTGCCAAGTATTCTCTCGAACGTGATATAGCCATCTGTATGAGCATCGCCGCAATCGGGCCGACGATCATCATCACAATCGCAGCTATCGGACTTCCTCCATCATCGTCGTCGCGCCTGCCGCCTCCGAATATCATGGCCCACTGCGCCATCTGCGCGAGATAACTTATTGCGCCTGCAATTGTCGCAGCGATTGTGCTGATCAGGATGTCCCTGTGTTTTACATGAGCAAGCTCATGCCCGATAACTCCTTCAAGCTCTTCCCTGCTCAGTATCCTCATTATGCCCGTTGTCACAGCAACTGCCGCATGTTCAGGATTTCTTCCTGTGGCAAAGGCATTCGGCTGGTCCTGCTCCATTATATAAACCTTCGGCATCGGAAGTTCCGCCTTCTGCGAGAGCCTTCTTACTATTGAGTAAAGCTCAGGCGCTTCATTTTCAGTTACCTCCTTTGCCCTGTACATCTTCAACACTATCTTGTCGCTGAACCAGTAGGAAAACAGGTTTATCATCAAGGCGAATATAAGCGCCATTGTCATGCCTGATCTGCCTCCAAGCGCGGCCCCTGCCCATACAAGGACGAGCGTAAGACCGACCATCAGAGACATTGTTTTAAGTGTGTTCATTTATTTGTCCCTCCGGAAATCTCGAAATTTGATTCTATTCTAACTCAAAGTTTATGCCAAAGCAATAATCGCGATATTCCAGGTTGGAAGAGATTATTGAGGAAATAATGCGAAGTGAACAGCACGAAAAAATATAACGGAAGATCTGATTGGACCTTCCGTTATCTGGTAAGCGGTATTTTTATAATAATTTTATTTCTTTAATTTTTTTCTGTAAATGCCAAGACCTAAAAGCCCACTGCCAAGGAGTACCAGGGTGCTTGGTTCAGGGACTGTGGTACTGCCTTGAGAAGTTTCATCATGTGAAGGTGAGTCCAAGAGGCAATCATGATCGTTGTGGGAATCATGATTGCTGTCTGAGTCATGATCATTGTCTGAGTCATGATCATTGTCTGAGTCATGATCATTGTCTGAGTCATGATCGTTGTGCGAGTCATGGCCACTGTGTGAAGAGTAGTTATCAAACGATATAGACGTTCCAAAGCTAAGTACGGGTAGCAAAATGAGGCTTATAACTAATACCCCACAAATTGTAAAATGTTTTTTCATTGTTGCCTCCATATTTAATTTATTTCAAAGTTAGCGTTTCGCTTTTCCTGATTTAACTAAATGCAATATTTGTGCTTAACTGTAACCATCTGATTTTACAAGAAACATAAAAACAAGAAAGCGAAATAGGGTAAACTATTCCGACAAAACTGTAATGAAAATCGACATCGACAAGGTTTACAGTTAACTTTCAATGAAGAAACAAGTAGTTATAATTCAAACCCCATTATTATGTGTAAATCAAGTTGACATTCTGATTTATTTAAAGATACTGGGAAGAAGTAAATCTATGAGTTGACTCGGACGACTGGTGGAATAATTAAAACTAATCTGCGTGCTGTAAAATATAATTTCTTTATGTTATAAAACTTAGTGCCTGAAAAAAATCTTTTGAGGAGGCTGAATGAAATACCAGACTGGTAAACCCGGACGGGTCCTTGTGGCAAAATTTGAAGATCATGACGATGTGCTTGCGAATCTTGTAAGCCTTGCAAAGGCGGAAAATATCAGGGCCGGAATTTTCTACCTCGTGGGCGGAATGCGTGAAGGGAGAATTGTTGTCGGACCTGAAACAGATGAAGTGCCGCCGAAACCGGTTTGGAAAACCCTTGGCGAATGTCATGAGGTCGTTGGACTTGGGACCATCTTCTGGCAGGGTGACGAACCGAAAGTACATTTTCATGGGGCCTTCGGCAAGAAGGACATGGTGAAGGTCGGATGCCTCAGGGAACAATCGGAGACCTTCCTTGTGCTTGAGGCGGTGATAATTGAGATGGAGGGGATTACCGCTACGAGAGAACTCGACCCCGTCACCGGTTTGGTGCTGTTGAAATTGTAAAAATTATGGTCTTGCAGGGGCGGGCTGGTTTAAAACCAGCCCCTACTTCAAATCTTTTAATTTTATCTTCAGTGTTCCTATCTTGCTTCTCAATGTGTTGCGGTTGATGCCGAGTATCTTTGCTGCCTTGATCTGGTTGCCTTTTGTCTCTTTCAAAACCATTACAATCAGCGATTTTTCCACTTCAGGTATTACCATGTCATAGAGGTTGAATTTTTCAAAACGGTTAATATTCTTCATGAAGCTTTTAAGCCGGACCTCGACAAATCTCCCGATGGATTTTGCCTGCCTCTGCTTAAAATCAAAATCTTCTATCTGAAGTACCGTTTCATCCGAAAGTATGCATGCCCTTTTTACAGCGGTCTCAAGTTCTTTTTCCCCGCCGGGCCAGTCGTATATCACAAGATGCTCTTCTATCTCTTTTGATAGTTCCTTATGCGCGGTGCCGAGCTGTACTTCTGACAATTTAATGAACTGTTTTGCAAGCGGGATTATCTCCGCCTTGCGCTCTTTTAACGGAAGAGGCGCTTTTGAAGAGTCCTGAAACAGTTCGGGCTGTGCTTTTTTTTCAGTCATAAAAAATATCGTGAGTTGTCATGCTGAATTGATTTCAGCATCTAATTGTTACAGGAATTACCATGAGACCCTGAAACAAGTTTCAGGGTGACAGGTCAGGACTTCTGCTGAAGGCTGTCGACAATTATATTATCGATCAATCTTGTCTTTCCAAACTTCACTGCAAGACATATTGCCACAGGCAATTTGATTTTTTCCACTTCTCCAAGATCAGCGGCAACTATCTCGACGTAGTCCATGACTGCAAGCGGTTCTGTGTGAATGAGCCTTCTCAGTTCCTCTTTGATCAATACCGCATTAACAATGCCATTGGAAACAATAAGCTCCTCCCCAAGCTTCAGCGCTTTATACAAGATCAGGGCCGCCTTTCTTTCTTCACTATTCAAGTATGTGTTCCTTGAACTCATGGCAAGCCCGTCAGGTTCCCTGACTGTCGGGCAGACAATAATATCGATGGCAAAGTTTACTTCCCTTGCCAGTTTTATAATAACAACAGTCTGCTGAAAATCCTTCTGCCCGAAATACGCCCTGTCCGGCATAACGACATTGAAAAGCTTTGCGACAACCGTTGCAACGCCGTTGAAATGTCCCGGCCTTGACGCGCCGCACAGTATTGTTCCAATATTGCCAATGTTGATCGAAGTGGAAAAGCCTGCCGGATACATCTCCGCGGAATCAGGAAGAAAGACAGCGTTGACTTGAAAAGGGGAGAGTTTCTGCAAATCCCCTTCCGTGTCACGCGGATACTTTTTGAAATCCTCATTCGGCCCGAACTGAGTGGGATTCACAAATATACTGACAACGGTAAAATCATTTTCGTCTATCGAACGACTGACGAGGCTCAAATGTCCCTCATGAAGCGCCCCCATCGTAGGGACAAAACCGAGGGACTTGCGCTCTGCCTTTAATTCCCTGCTGAGCGCCTGCATGTCTTTTATAGTTTTAATGAGTTGCATAGCAAGTTCTACCCTTAACCCCAAAATATTCGGCAGGGTCTTCGCTCAACCTTCCTTATATTTTCTGAAATTCTTTACCAACTTTTCAAAGCTGTCCGGCTTGTACCTTTCAAAGTCTTCTTCATCCACAAAGACAAAATCATACTTGTATCTTTTTTGTGAAGCATTGATGTCAGCGCACCAGTTTTTCAGCCTCTCTATCTTCAAAGGCACATCGAGGTCTTCAAGGCCCTTAGTCTCTACAACATATATCTCCTTTTCATTAGCTTTGACTATAAAGTCCGGGTAGTAATTTGATATGCTGCCGTCGGCAGTCACATAGTCGAGCCTGAAATGAACGGCAAGATAGTTCTTTGCGTAAGAGACAATGTCAGGGCATTGCTCAAGGAATGATGCAAAAAGAAGTTCCAGACGGCTGTCTCCGATGATTTTGTTGAATATGCTTTTTTGAGGAACAAGAAAGCCCTGGTCTTTTACAACAAACGGCCTTGTCTGTCGCAATTTAATATAGTCCCGTATCTCGGCGCTTCCTTTATCAACAACTGTAAGCTCATTTATCTTTTTCTTGAATGTCTCGATTATGGTCTTGGTTGCTTCAAGCTCAGAGAGATTGCGAATTGTGTTCAAGTCATCAATATCCACCCGTCTATCAAATAGATATTCGGCTATAAAGGTTTTAACTTTTCCATAAAGCACATCATAGCCGCTTATCAGCCGGAGGTCTTTCATAATGGTCTGCGCAAAGTAACCAATTACGCTCCTGTAGTCAGCAGCCATTGCCGAGTCAAGATATGTCGTGTGGGTAATCTCTCCGGTTGTTATATCTTTAAAAACAATCTCCCTTTTTTCCTCTTCTGAAAATTGCCTATATTGCACTTTCCTTGTGCCAAACAATGCCGGCTCAAGCTCTTTAAGATTTTTATATTCCCGGTAAATCCTTGGAGAAAGCACAGGGATCTCTATATCAAGTCCGTCAATGTCCTTTTTCCTGTTTTCATTGTCTATCTCAATTATGATCGGAGCCTTTGCAGCAGTGCCTTCTCCCATCGGCTTGCGCTCAAGCTCAACGCCCTCGCTCTGGATTGACTCCACAAAATCCATAAAGGCATTGGTTCCGACAACGCTTACATACTCTGTTGTATCAGTTCCCGGATACATCCTTCTCAATCCCCTGCCAAGGGTCTGCTCCGGAAGGATATTGCTCTTTGCGGCATATGCCCTCAAGCCGACTATTGTCGTTACATTCCTTACATCCCAGCCTTCCTTAAGCATGAGAACTGAGACAATCACCTTAAATGGGCTTTCCATTCCGTCAATCTTATTAGAGGCCTTTCTCAGCTTTTCAAGTTCCTCTTTGGACTTTTTAGAATCAGCCTCAGATATGTCCCCGTTGTTGTTTGTATGAATAACAAGCACGGCATCTTTGAAATCAGGATAGGTATTCTCAAGATGTTCTGCCACATCATCGCAGTTTTTTGTGTCATCAGTCATTATGAAGAGCACAGACTTTTTACCCATCTTCTCATGTTCAGTAGATGCCTTGCGCCATTCTTCCACACCAAGCGCAACATAGTCTGCGTATTTTTCCGTATAGCGTGAGCTTTGGCGCTCCTGAAGTTTCGCCCGGCTTGCCGCATCCGGCAATACAGGATGCTTGACCACATTCTGCGTAATCGCCTCAACGAGCGGATAGTCCGAAACCGTCTGCACGAAGATCGCTCCGTTATTGTGTTTGGGAGTCGCCGTTACATCTATCTGTAGAGAAAGAAAGTGGTCTTTCTGCTTCAGGCGGTTGTGTATGTCTTCGATGGATTTGAACCACGCCAGACGATTGTCGTGGATATGGTGCGCCTCATCATTGATAACAATAAGCTCGTCAATCTCACGGACAATAACACCGAGGTCAACCTTTGAATCAGTAGTTTTCCCCGTAGGTCTTTTGCCAAGAAAGTAATCCGTCAGGTCTTCGTCGTCAAAGTTCGGCTCAATGTCATCTCCGGCATACACACGGTGAATGTTTGTGAGAAAGATATTGCCGGTCTTGCGGATAATGGACACATCATCCTGAATATGCAGGGTCAGTTGAAAATCGTCCTGCCAGTTTCTGCCCTCATAGCCATTATCAGGCAAAAGCGGATCATCAAAGAAAACCCTGAGCCCGTCAAAGTCGGCTCGCAGACGGTCAAGGACAATAATATTGGGCGCAATGATGAGGAAGTTTGTTGACAGCTTTGAGTCCGGCTCATAGAGCTTATGAAAATAACACCATGTAACTATGAGACTCATGACCTTTGTCTTGCCGCTTCCGGTTGCCATCTTTATTACAAGACGGAGCCAGTCCTCATCGAACATCCCTGCCGATACCGCGCCTGACGAATCGTAACGGATCAGGTCATATTTGTCCTTGACCTTAACGACTTCATAAAGATAGATAACGGTCTCGATAGCTTCACGCTGAGCGAAGTAATAGCGGAATTCATACCCCCCTTTAGTTCCCCCCTTATCAAGGGGGGATTGAGGGGGATAGGGCACAATGTGTTCTGTCTTAAACCACCAGCAAAGGAGTGCCTTGCTTGTTTCGGTCGCCCCTTCATAACCGGAATCACGCCATTGCTTTACATCCCTCCGTATTTTGTTGACCAGCGGGGGCAGGAGCTTGCCGTAGCTTGATTCCCGAAGGGCCTCATCAGCCGGAAACCAGCGGATGTCGGGATGAAGGATTTCATAGGGTGAATTTGGAAATGAAGGATGTATTGCCATAATGTTATTTACTGAGTTCAACCCATCGGACAAGATGTAATCCCATAGCTTGTTTTAAATTAGTTTTCATGTAAATAGATTTAATTAGATTGAAACTAACATATTGTTTTTAGTATGCAATTTAATTCCAATGCAAAAATTACATTTAAAATAGATTTAATTTAAAAGTTCCCAGTATCCTTTCTTTGACGATGACGATCCTGTAAATCTAATTTTCTTATCTCGTTTCAGTTCCTGTAAAAAGTTGGATATTGTCATCGTGTCTAATTCCGGGAAAGCATCTTGCAGGTCACGGCGATAGCCTTTATTCTTTCGCAAATGTTTGATAATCAATTCCTTATATTTTTCTCGTGAAATGCCTGCCAACTTGGTATGGATGCCAACCTTCCCTTCATGTGCATAATACTTATGAGAGAGAATGTACTTTGCTCCTTTAGTCTTACCTACCTGTTCTATTACACCAATATCTAAAAATTTGTTCTTGCTCTCTACATTTACCACCGGCTGGTTTTCACGTATCTTCTCCAATTCGCAAATTTCATCGTTAGAAAGAATGGCCTGCTTTTCATTAATAATTTTTTCAAGAAACAAAATAAAGTTTTTGTCTTTGACCTGGGCCGGGATTTGAAGGCAAACGGAAAATGTATCACTTCTGGACAGATCAGGCAAACCTTTGCCCTCTTTGATGGTAAGTTCAAAGATATCATCCATCCCCTGTCCTGAACGCTCGACCAGTGCGGCCTTTTCAAATGTTTCAGCAATACGCCGGTTTCTCCAATACGTTTTATGACGGATGTTTTCAATTGTAATGCCGGGAGGAAGGCCGCCGGGACTTTCAATTATAAAAGCTTCCGGCGATGCCTTTATGAAAACTGACTGATTTCTGATTGTATAATCTCTATGCGCTACAGCATTAAGTATGGCTTCGCGAACAGGCTTTTCGCTAAAGGCATAAATTTCACGCTGAAACAGACCCTCCTGAAACGGCATTCGGATATTTCTGGCATTGATAGTTTCCCAAATTTCATCACAAATATTAAAAAACGGTTCACGCCAAATCTTTCGGAAATCGTGGGCTGTTTTCTTTGCATCCTGTCGCCATTCAAATATCAGTTCACATCCCGGCAGCAACTCATCAAGCGTTTCTTCCTTTCCAAAAAGAACCACGCTCGCATAATTCAGTCCATTATCAGTCAGTAACCCATTGGAACTCAATGTCTTCTCGCTTGAAAAAGACAAATAGTCGCTACGCTTCGCCTTCTCAGCCCAGCGTCTTTTGAAGTTCTCTATTGCTTTTTCATCGAGGTCTTCAAATCTTAACCCTTCCACAATCCGGGCAGAAAAATCAGTGTCAGCTTCGTTTAGAATTCTTTTTAATGTAATCTGGTCCATTTCAACCAGTGATTCCCCGGCACGCATTGGATAGTGATAATTACCGGTTGAACGTATTGCCTGCCCTATGGGTCGGGAAGGCACGTGGAATATCAGGACACGACCCTTGGGGTGTATTAATTCTTCAACATCAATTCGTATCCTGATCTTTGCAAGCAGATCATTAGATAGCGTGTTATAGGTCCCTTCAAAGACCTTTGAACCGACAATCTCCCGATTGTTGTTTACGCCAAGAATCAACTTCCCGCCCCCTTCATTGGCAAGTGCAGCGCAATAATCCGGAAGGTCTTTGTCACGGCTGAAAGTGTTTTTTGCTGTTTTAAATTCTAAATTTTCCTTCTCCGGTTGCTCAAGCAATCGGGCAAACTCTTCCACTGTCGTCATGCCACCCTCACACCCCCACCTCCACGATCTTCATCGTATCATTGCCGAATATGTCCACGACCTTGACGGCGATCTTATAGCGTCCCTTCGGGCATTCGTGAAAAGGGGTCTTCAGTTCGAGTGTGCGGTCTTTCTTTGTGCGGAAGCTCTGCCATTCGTTTTCAAATACAAAGTCGCCGGTCCAGACTTCTTCAATTTCATTGGTCTCGTCTTTCTTTACCCTGACGATCTCCCGCTTGCTTTCAAAGTTAAAATCCACGCTCCAGTAGTCTATCCAGTCTGTCCAGTTTTTGGTAAGGACCTCTTTGGTGACAATGCCGTCTTTGTCCTTAATGACCTTTACGATCTTGCCCTGCTCGACAACAATTTTATTCGCGCCGTTTTTCAGGCTTGCTGCTGCATTGTCTATGCTGTCCTGCGAGTAGTAGACGGAGAAGTCGGTAAGCTCTACTGCAATTTGAGAAAGTCCCCCTGATAAGGGGGATTTAGGGGGTTTAATATTTTGTCTTCTACGCTCTATTTTTTCAAGCAAGTCAGAGTACACCCCTTGAATGTTTTCTAATACCTCGTGATTGGTATAGCGGATTACTTCAATCCCAAACTGAGCAAGCCGTTCTGTGCGTATTAGATCGTAACCCGACTGTTTGGCATGTGAGTCGCCATCAATCTCAATTGCCAGCATCAATTCAGCGCAATAAAAATCAACAATGTATTTGTCTAATGGTTTCTGGCGGGTAAACTTCAGATGATTTAATCGTTTGTCCTGTAATGCTTCATACCATAGTTTTTTTTCAGCCGGGGTTGGATTCTTCCGGTTCTCCTGAGCTTTTTGAGTAAGCTCAGAGTTGTAAGGAATAAAACCCCCCTTCCCCCCCTTATCAGGGGGGCATAACACATGCGGCTTTACCTCTATGAACGACACATCATGAAAGACCACCTGGTTCTTCTCTACCGCCCGTTTGTCAAAGACCTCGCGGGGGATGTATTTCATGGCAAGGTCTATGCCCTTTGACTTTGCCTCTTCCTGAATATTCGGGAACAGTCCCATCTCAAACTCAAATGCGAGGATGTCAACGCGGGAGATGCGCTTGGAGCGGCACTCAAGTATGACCTCTTCAACAAAGAGTCTTGTCACTGGCAGGTTGACCGGCCCTACGGCAACCATACGTCCTGCCTTTTTGCCCTGAAAGCATCTGAAGTTCTCAATCGTCTCCGCGCGATAGGCATGGAGGATGAGGTTAATAAAGTCCTTCTCCTTTTGCTCAAGCTGTTTCTGCTTCTCTTCTTCTCTCAAGTTTACATTTACGCCGATGTAATGCGCCCGTTCGTATTTGCCGAGATTGAGTATTTCAAAGGCGCGGAAGTCCTTACCCTCTTCCTTCATCTGCCGCTGAACGCCAATCATGCGCTTGCGTGTTGTGTGAATGGCGAACTTGCCAAGGTCAGAGCCTATCCACTTACGCCCAAGTTTTTCAGCAACAGCAAGCGTAGTGCCAGAACCGCAGAAGAAGTCGGCAACAATGCCATTTTCGTTAGATGAGGCGTTGATGATGCGTTCGAGGAGTGCTTCGGGTTTTTGGGTAGGGTACTCTATAGTTTCTTTGCTGTTACCATACCCGCGTATTTGAGAAATGTCTTGCCATAAATTTGAAACCAAGACTCCCTTGCTTTCATCTAAGTATCTTTTTAACTTTATTGTTTTGTCGGTTATATATAATAATCCCTTTCTATCTAATTCTTGCATTTTCTCAAGGGAATACCTCCACCCATTAACTGGACTCTTAACTCCTTTGTAAATATACATCATGTTAGGTCGAGGATTAGGGCTTGAACAATCTGCAAGATTATATTTCCGGCCAGTATTTTCTTCTACATTTTTATACCAGTTATCGACAGTCTTTTCAGGAAGTGGGATATATTGAGGATGCCAAACATGGTCATTGTTTTTAGAATAAAAAAAGATATTATCAGTAACTATTGAATATTTTTCTTTTGAATCAGAGTGTGAATCCGCTCTTTTCCAAGTTAGTTCATTTATATAATTTGATTCACCGAATATTTCACTCATTATCAATCTGACATATCCATTCATTCTCCAGTCACAATGCACATAAATACTCCCATCCTCCGCTAACAAATCCCGCATGAGAGAGAGCCGTTCATAAATCATTGCGATAAAGCTGTCCGCGCCTTTGCCCCATGTGTCACGGTAGGCAAGCTCTTCCAGCACATTCGGTTTCTTGGTAAAGGTCTCATCGCCGATCTCAATATCCATCGAAAAGTCCGCGCCCACATCAAACGGCGGGTCTATGTAGATGAGCTTGATGCCGCCCTGCTTGTCGACCTCATCACGGAGAGGGCCGTTCTTCAATGATGATAGAATGAGCTTGTTATCGCCCCAGATAAGTTTGTTCGTCCAGCCTGACTTCTGCCGTCCCCTCGTATCGAAAAGAAAGCCTTGCTCTCCCCCTGACAAGGGGGAGTCAGAGGGGGTTTTGCGCGGCTCATCCACCTGCTCGATCACCTGAAAGGGCAGAACGATATTGCAGACCTCATTGGTCTTCCCGTTCCAGACAAGCTCCACCTCTCGCTTGTCGTCAAAAAGCAGGAAGCGGTACTTCTCCGGCAGAGGCTTGCCGGCCTCTATCAGCTTCAGTATCTCGCGCTTTTCGTTGTCAGTGAGTTTCATAATAATTTATTTTGAGATACTACTTAAAATTTGTCCCTTCATTCAGTCCCGGCTACACTGCTAATTTTATACTAACGTACAGCATTTTTTCATTGAAAATATTTAATGAAACAGATGACGGGTATTGCGGATTATCAGAGATAAAGGATAGTGGACTTCAGCCTTTGTCCGTCATGCCCGAGATGGATTCCCGCTCAACAGATTGCGGGAATGACGCCCCTAAGCAGTGTACAGATCATTATGAGACCCTTAAAAATTATTCTCACAGCTTCTTTACTTCCCGCATCAGGGTGCTGAACAGATCTTTCTCTTTGAGCGTCTTCACCACCTTGCCGTGTTTAAAGAGAATGCCCATGCCTTTTCCTCCGGCAATGCCGATGTCGGCTTCGCGCGCCTCGCCGGGGCCGTTTACAACGCAGCCCATTACAGCGACTTTCAGGGGCTTCTTGATTTTCAATAAACCCTCCTCGACCTTCCCGATAATCCCCCTGAGATTTATCTGACAGCGTCCGCATGTAGGGCAGGAGATGATCTCCGGGCCGGCCTGGCGCAAGTGAAGGGACTTTAAGATCTCGTATGCGACCCTCACCTCTTCAACCGGGTCTGCGGTTAGTGAAACTCTCATTGTATCTCCGATGCCTTCTGAGAGAAGTATGCCTAATCCCACCGCGCTCTTTATCGTGCCCTGAAAGGCAGGTCCCGCCTCTGATATTCCGATGTGGAGGGGATAGCGGTATGTTTTGGAGAACAATCTATATGCATCAACTGTCTTCATGACATCAGATGCCTTGAGAGAGACTTTGATCGCGGTGAATTTCAGGTCCTCAAGAATTTTAATATGCCTGCCCGCGCTTTCAACAAGCGCCTGCGGGGTAGGATGTTTATACTTTTTCAAAAGCTCCTTTTCAAGCGAGCCTGCGTTGACGCCGATCCTTATGGGAACGCCTCTGTCCTTTGCAGCGATGACGACTTCCCGCACCTTTTCCCTGCTGCCGATATTGCCGGGATTTATCCTTAGCCCGTCCGCGCCGCTTTTCATCGCCTCAAGGGCAAGCCTGTGGTCAAAATGCACGTCAGCTATGAGAGGGACCTTTATCTTTTTCTTTATCGCCTTTATCGCCTTTGCTGCATCGGAATTCAGGACTGCAACCCTGACGATCTCGCAGCCTGCGGTTTCGAGTTTTTTAATCTGCGATACGGTTGAAGACACATCGCGCGTGTCTGTCTTTGTCATGGACTGGACTATGACAGGAGCGCCCCCGCCGATCTTAATTCCGCCAAGGGTTATTTGTTTAGTTGGTTTTTTCTTCGACATTTTGAGAAGGATTATTTCCCCTATTGCGCTGATAATTCAAGACCGCCAGTGAATGCTCCGCGTTTGTCCGGGAGAAAAAATGGCTGCCGTCATTCTTTGCTACGAAATACAGGTAGTTGACATTGGCCGGATTAAGCGCGGCCTTGATGGATTTTAGTCCCGGAGACGCAATGGGCCCCGGAGGCAGTCCCTCTATCACATAAGTGTTGTAAGGGGTTTTCCTTTTCAGGTCCTCTTTTGTTATGCAGCTTAAACAGGTATGGATCCCGTAAATGACGGTGGGGTCCACCTGAAGTTTCATCTTTTTCTTCAGACGGTTATGACAGACCGCTGATATGAGCGGCCTCTCCTCGTCGAGATAAGCCTCCTTTTCGATAATCGAGGCGAGGGTCAGGACCTCGTTTTCACTCAAGCCCAGCCCTCTCGCCCTCTGCATGAGAGAAGGGTCAAGATTCTCACGCAGGCGCTGGACCATTGTCTTGAAGATCGTTGACGGCTCCGTCCCTTTTGCAAATATGTACGTATCAGGGAACAGGTAGCCCTCAAGGCTCGGGGCGTTTATGCCGAGGGAATTCATGAAATCTTTACTGTAAACAAGCCTCCATGAATCATAATTGATAAGTCCGGCTTCTTTCAGTTTCACCCGTATGTCTTCAAGCGCGTTTCCTTCCGGTATCGTTATTGTGAAGTGTATGGACCGTCCTTTAATAAGGTTGTCGAAGATCTGCAGCGGCGTCATGGAGGCGCTGAGATTGTAATAGCCGGGCCTGAGCTTTCTGTCCTGCATGGTCACCCTGCCAAGCAATATCAGGGTTATCCGGTTTTCAATGATGCCCTCGTTTTTCAAAATGGTAATCGCCTGAGAGAAGGTCGCCCCTTCGGGGACCCTGATCTCCTGCCATTTCTCTTCAGTTGAAAGGGGCGTCACCAGATTAATATAGATTATTATTGCTGCAAGAAAGGCAAAGATAAGGAGAACGGCAACAGCTTCCGCCAGGCTCTGAAAATATCTTTTCATGGTTTTATAAGGATGCCAGAATGAAAAGATAAAAGTAAACCCGTGTCAGTTGATCAGTGTCAGCGGCACAAAGTGGAATCGTGATGAGTAATCCGTAATGCGTGATGGGCTTTCTTTCCGATTACGCATCACGCTTTACGGATTACGGTTTTTACTTACTTGAGGGATTTCACAAAAGCGTCAACGGAGAGGGCAGGCATGGTCATTAACTGGACAGTGCCGCGCGAGCCGAGATCAACAGACATCTTCAGTACAGCCTCATTGCTTGGGGCATCGAGAAGGGTCACAAAATCATAAGGACCGAGCAGGGCATACTGGCCCAGCACTTTGATCCCCATTGCCTCAATTTCCTTGTTTACCTCTTTGACCCTGTCGGGATGGTTCTTGAGTGTCTTCCTTCCGTCATCAGTCAGGGTGCTTAACGCAACATAAATAGCCATGATTCCTCCTTTTATATATATAAGATTTTCCCTATTACCTTATATATATTATGATTCGCACCGGCTGTCAAGGGATTATTTTTTTATCTGGTCCGGATTAAGACAATGGCTTGTAATGCTCCGGCCTTCTGTCTTTAAAGAGGTCGTTGAACGGATTGAGGGTCTTGTCCTTCGCTGTATCAGGATTAATTTCCGCGGCCATTAAAACCTCTTCGTTTTCAGGCGCTCTTACCAGGACCTCGCCTTTTGGCGAAACGATCTCGCTCTTGCCGATGAACCTGAGAGACTGTCCGGCCTTCCTGTTCTCAACACCTGTCCTGTTGGCAGTTATAGAATAGACCCTGTTTTCAAGAGCCCGCACCGGCATGGAATCAGGACAATGAGGAAGGATTAAATTCGATGGATGCGCGACAACCTCCGCGCCTGAAAGCGCGAGCGACCTCATGGCTTCAGGGAAAAACCAGTCAAAGCATATCATGATGCCGATGCGTCCTATTTCAGTATTCCAGACTTTGAAACCCGTGTCGCCCGGCGTGAAATAGAGATTCTCCTCGAAGAAGAGATGCGTCTTCCGGTATACGCCGATGAAGCCTTGCGGCCCTGTGAGAATGGCTGAATTATAAAACTTGTCTCCATGCCGCTCAGGAAGGCCTGCTGCTGCAAATATTCTTCTTTCGCGCGAAAGCTCCGAAAGCGCCTCTGTTGTATGGCCGTCAGGCACGGGCTCGGCAAGCTCCGCCACCTCGTCAGGGGAAATGAATTGATAGCCTGTTGCAAAAAACTCCGGAAGCACAAGGAGGTCAACTTCAGCATTTTTTACGGCGGACACAACCTTGCGGATGTTATCTTCCCTCTTGCCGAATGCCGGGTTGAATTGATAGAAGCCTGCTTTCATAAAATTAACATAACATCAATAAGAAAAGATTGTCTAATGACCTCTGAAAAACAAAAAAGGGCGGTCCTTAAACCGCCCCTTGCTTATTGATATGAATCCCGTTTTACTTTTTCTCAGCGACTTGTATTCTCGTTATCGCGCGTTCGAGTGCAGAAGTTGCGCGGGCCTGGTCGAATTTTTCCGCCTGTTTAAGCCGTTCCTCCGCCCTTTTCATAGCGGCTTTGGCCCTTTCAATATCAATAGAATCTGATCGTTCCGCGCTGTCGGCAAGTATGGTAACGCTGTCCGGGCCGACCTCTGAATATCCCCCGCTGATAAAAAAGTATCCGGTCTCGCCGCCTTTTTTATAGGTCAGCATCCCGACCTTAAGCGTGGTAAGAAAAGGCACATGGTCAGGAAGGACACCAAATTCGCCTTCACTGCCGGCGGCGACTATCTCATCGACTTCATCGGTAAAAATATGACCATACGGTGTAACGATATCTAATTTAAGTTTTTCAGCCATTTATATCCTCTTTGTATTAGCAAGTAAGAAGTAGGAAGTGGGAAATGAGAAGTCATGGCTTTTTCCTGTTACTTCTCACTTCTTACTTTTAACTTCTCACTTTCTTTTATGCTCCGGCCAGTTTCTTGGCCTTTTCTTCAACTTCCTCTATGCCGCCGACCATGTAAAATGCCTGCTCGGGCAGGTCGTCGTATTTGCCTTCAACAACGGCCTTGAATCCCTTAATGGTATCCGCAAGTTTTACGTACTTGCCGGGGGTCCCTGTAAAAGTCTCAGCAACGTGGAAGGGCTGGCTCAGGAACCTCTGAAGTTTCCTTGCGCGCGCAACTAATAATTTATCGTCTTCAGAAAGCTCTTCCATTCCGAGAATTGCGATGATATCCTGCAGCTCCTTATATCTCTGGAGGACTATCTGGACCTGTCTTGCAACCTTATAGTGTTCTTCACCAAGAATAAGCGGGTCGAGTATCCTTGATGTTGAGTCAAGGGGATCAACAGCAGGGTAAATACCAAGCTCTGAAATACCTCTTGAAAGAACGACCGTACCGTCAAGGTGTGTAAATGCCGTAGCAACAGCAGGGTCAGTAAGGTCATCAGCAGGGACGTAAATGGCCTGCATCGATGTAATAGCGCCTTTATTTGTTGACGTGATCCTTTCCTGCAGCACACCCATGTCGGTTCCGAGTGTAGGCTGGTATCCGACCGCTGAAGGCATTCTTCCAAGAAGCGCTGAAAGCTCCGCGCCCGCAAGTGTATATCTGAATATATTGTCAAGGAAGATAAGAACGTCCTGTCCCTCGTCTCTGAAGTATTCGGCAACGGTAAGCGCTGAAAGTGCGACCCTCGCCCTTGCTCCGGGCGGCTCATTCATCTGGCCGTAGATGAGGGCTGTTTTTTCGAGAACGCCTCCCTCCTTCATTTCAAGGTAGAGGTCATTTCCTTCTCTGGTCCTCTCACCGACGCCTGCAAACACCGACACGCCGCCGTGGACCATGGCAATGTTGTGGATCATTTCCATAATAACAACTGTCTTGCCGACACCGGCTCCGCCGAACATTCCCATCTTTCCGCCTTTAACAAACGGAACGAGAAGGTCAAAAACCTTGACGCCAGTCTCAAATACCTGGGTCGAGGTGTCCTGCTCGGTAAAATGAGGGGATTCCCTGTGGATCGGCAGCCGGTCCTTTGATTCTATCGGCCCCAACTGATCAACGGATTCACCGATAACATTCATGATCCTTCCGAGCGTTTTTGCTCCGACAGGAACTGTGATCGGTTGACCTGTATCAACAGCCTTTGTCCCTCTGACAAGTCCGTCGGTTGCGGACATTGCAACGGTCCTCACCATGTTATCGCCAAGGTGGGCCGCGACCTCAAGTGTTATATTGATGTCGGGAATACCTTTTGCCGAATCACCCGGCTGTGCGATCTTAAGCGCATTTAAAATTTCAGGCATTTTATCTTCAAATTCAACATCAACAACGGCCCCGATGACCTGAGCAACTTTACCTTCATTCATGATCTATGTCCTCCATTATCTTTTATTAAAGAAGGGGTCGGTTGTTGGGGGTTAGGGGTTAGTAAAAACCAATCCCTAATCCCTAATCCCTAATCCCTGTTTTTCATCCTTTTAATGCCTCGACGCCGCCGACTATGTCCATGAGCTCGCCTGTAATAGATGCCTGTCTGGCCTTGTTGAACTGAAGCGTGAGCGTGCCGACCATTTCACTACAGCTCTGAGTCGCGTTTTCCATGGCGGACATCCTCGCGGCCTCTTCAGATGCAGAGCTTTCAAGGAGCGCCCTGTAAATCTGTATATCTACATTTCGTGGTATAAGCCTGTCAAAGATCGCCTCCATGGAAGGCTCATAAATAAAATCGGCTGTTGCGGATTCGGCGGACCCTTCTTTCCCCTCATCAACGGGGGCCAATGGGAGAAGCTGCGCCACCGTCACTGTCTGCGCCACCATTGATTTGAACGCATTATATACCACTGTAACTTCATCGAAAGTTTCATTTATAAAATTATCTTTAATGTTGACTGCAATCTCCTGGGCATTTGTAAAGCTCACGCTTCCTGAGATGCCTGTCCAGGAGTTTCGCATAGCGACCCCTCTTCTTTTAAAGTAGTCCCTTGCTTTTTTACCGACGGTGCTTATGCTGACTTCAAATCCGTCTTTCTTGAAACCGTCAATACACTTCTGCGCTGCTTTAAGAATATTCGTATTGAAAGCGCCGCACAGGCCTCTGTCGGAAGTAATGACCAGCACCTCCACAGTCTTCCTGGGCCTGAAGGCCAGCAGGGGATGCGCTTCCCTGTCAGCGCCTTTGGCAAGACTCATGAGGACATCCTGCATCTTGTCAGCGTAAGGCCGCAGATCCAGCATCCTGTTCTGTACCTTCCTCAGCTTTGCCGCAGACACCATTTTCATGGCCTTGGTAATTTTCTGGGTATTCTGAACTGCCTTTATTCTTTTTTTAATGTCTCTTAAAGTAGCCATATTTTCTTTAAAGGTAGTTAGTAGCCGGTAGTTAGTAGTTAAGGGGAGAGGCTATGTTCTGTTTTCCCTTAACTACTTATCTACTAACTACTTGCTACAGTCCTTATGCTTGAAATCCTTTCTTGAATTCTTCTATCGCCTGGACCAGTTTTGCCTTGAGGCTGTCATCGATTGCCTTTTTCTCAGCGAGTTCTTTGCGAAGCTCGTCCTTTGTGCCTCGTATGAATTTCACGAATTCCTCCTCAAATTTCTTAATGGCTTCAACCGGGATGTCATCGAGAAAACCCTGTGTGCCTGCAAACAGGACAATGACCTGGTCCTGCATGGTCATCGGGACATACTGGTTTTGCTTGAGGAGTTCAACCATTCTCTTGCCGCGCTCGATCTGTTTGAGAGTCGCTTTGTCGAGATCGGAACCGAATTGGGCGAATGCCGCCATTTCCCTGAACTGCGCAAGGTCGAGTCTCAGAGTTCCGGCAACCTGCTTCATTGCCTTTGTCTGTGCAGCGCCGCCGACACGGCTGACCGAAAGACCAACGTTAACGGCGGGTCTTACACCGGCGTAGAAAAGCTCCGGCTCAAGGTATATCTGACCATCGGTGATTGAAATAACGTTTGTCGGAATGTAACCCGAAACGTCGCCGGCCTGTGTCTCAATGATCGGGAGCGCCGTAAGAGAGCCGCCGCCTAATTTATCGGAAAGCTTTGCGGCCCTTTCAAGGAGCCTCGAATGTAAATAGAAAACGTCTCCGGGGAACGCCTCACGTCCCGGGGGACGCCTGAGCAGGAGCGAAAGCTGTCTGTATGCCGTTGCCTGTTTACTGAGATCGTCATATATTATCAGCGCATGTTTGCCCTTGTCCCTGAAATATTCTCCCATCGCGCAGCCTGTGTAAGGAGCGATGTACTGCAAAGGTGAAGGTTCGCTCGCTGTTGCGGAAACGATGATCGTATGTGCCAGCGCGCCTTCTTCTTCGAGCTTCTTGGCAACACGCACAACGTTTGAACGCTTCTGCCCGACTGCGACATATATACATAAAACGTCTCCGCCTTTCTGGTTGATAATGGCGTCAACGCCTATCGCGGTTTTCCCAGTCTGACGGTCGCCGATGATAAGCTCTCTCTGTCCCCTTCCAACCGGGATCATCGCGTCTACCGCTTTAAGACCTGTCTGAAGGGGCTGGCGGACCGGCTGCCTGTCAATGATACCGGGGGCCACGACATCAACTATCCTGCTCTCTGTTGAGTTGATCGGTCCTTTTCCATCAATAGGCTGGCCGATAGCATTAACAACCCTGCCTAACAGCGCTTCTCCGACGGGGACAGACATGATCTTCCCCGTGCGTTTAACAATATCGCCTTCTTTTATAAGAGTGTCCTCGCCGAATAGAACGGCGCCGACTGAATCTGTCTCAAGGTTAAGCGCCATCCCGAATACATTATTGGGAAATTCGAGAAGTTCTGAGGCCATGCACTTGTCAAGGCCGTATATCTTCGCGATACCGTCACCGACTTTGATGACCGTCCCGACTTCGCTTACGTCAACGCGTTTCTCAAAATCAGTAATCTGTTTTTTTATCAGCTCACTTATCTCGTCAGCTTTAAGCTCTGAAATTGCCATCAAACACCCCCGTGTATCAAGTGGCTAATAGCTATTGGCTGTCAGCTATCAGCTTTAAATTATTTTTATCTTAACAACTCAGCCCGCAATAAACGGAGCTGGCCTTTTAGACTGCTGTCGTAAATTGTGCTGCCCACCCTGACAACAAAACCGCCAAGCAGCGAAGGGTCCACCTGGCTCTCAATATCGATCTCCCTCTGTGTCATTGCCTTGAGGGCATTCTTGAGTCTGTCGGTGTAATTCTTATCAAGCGGCACTGAAGATATGACCACAGCGGTCGCCTTCTTCTGTTTCTCGTTGTACGCATTTACCGCCGCAACAATGATTTCCCTGATCGCCGCGAGATGTCCATGCAAGACGAGCAGTTTCAGGTACTTCTCGGTATCAGCGGAAAACTTGAGGCTTGGAAACAGCGCGCTTAAGGCCCTGCCTTTTTCATCTTCCGAGAATATCATGCCCGCAAACAGCAGTTTAAGTTTTCTGTTGGCGTCAACAAGCTTTGAGAACGCCTTTAATTCCTCTATTACAAGCGGTATCTTTGAAAGTTCAATGTTGCTGATCAACGCCTTGCTGTATTTTCTTGCGATCTGGTTCTTATTCAATTCTTAGCCTCAAGCCTTTTTATATAATCGTTTATTAAAGCTTCCTGCTCTTTCTGCCCGAGTTTTTCTTTTATCTGTTTCTCCGCAAGGTCCAGCGCCATCGCCGCAGCCTCGGATTTTAATTTGTCTTTTGCCTTCTGAAGCTCGAAATCAATATTCGTCTTTGCCTGTTCGAGGATCTTCTCCTTCATCTTCTCTCCCTCGGCAATGATCAATTCTTTTTCCTTCTCTCCCGCCTTTTTCGCGGAGGCAATTATTTCTTCTATCTCACGGTCTGTATTTCCGAGCCTTGCGCGGACCTCATTGAGCGTCTTCTGCGCAAGCTCTTTTGCCTCTGTCGCTTCCTTGAGAGACTTTTCGATCAGCTCTGTGCGCTTTTTGAAATATTCCGCAAAAGGTTTACGCGCAAAATAAACAAGTATGGCCACGAGAAACGCGAAATTAATGACCGGCCAGAACCAGTCCTTCCAGGTGAATGCCTGTTCCGCGTGCTCTCCGCCTTCGGAGGCAAATGCCGCTGCAGAGGACAGAATACAGATGACAGACAACAGAAGACAGAACACCAGCAGTAGATATTTTTTTGCCTTTACTTCTGACTTCTGTCTTCTGACTTCTGACTTTCTCATGCTTTTACCAGCTTTTCCACGATCTGTTTTGAAAAATTCTCCACGTCGGATTTCAGTGACGCCCTTGCCTTTTCTGTTGAAGACGCGATCTCGTCCTTTGCCTTCCTGTTCAGCTCGGCAGCGGAACTCTGGGCCGCGGCAAGCGACTTCTTTTGTTCTTCAATGCCTTCCTTGCTGAGAGCCTCGAAAGTTGACTTAGCCTTCGTCCTTCCTTCAACTAATTTCGAGTCGATCTGAGCGAGGATGCCGTCTTTATCTTTATCTAATGTCCTGGCTTCGTCCAGTGCTCCGTTGATCCTGGAGTCCCTTTCCTTGAAGAGGCGAAGGAGCGGTTTGAATAAGATAATGTTCAGAAGTATAAGGAGCAGCAGAAAGTTAGCAAGCTGGGCAAAAAACCATTTGTTGAGTTCTAACATTTAAGCTCCTAATCTTAATGATTAAAAATTTGAAGAGTTGCTCAAGACAAAGTGGACAAAAAATTACCATAGCATAAATTATTTGTCAATGAATGAATAAATATATTTAGGAATTTTATAAATCATCTCGCAATTTCGCCTGGAATCTTTTGACTTTTTGTCCGCTTTCCTTTAAACTTTCAATAAATTTATTTTGGCCACACAGCACACACAGAAAACAGATGATGTGGAGTCAAGAAGTTGCGTTTTTTTGATTGAACTATGAGCGGCGATACAGTATTAACACTTATACTTAAGGCAGGGCTGGTTGTAAAGTTTATCCTTCTGATACTGTTGTCCTTCTCGATTTTCTCCTGGGCGATCATAATTTATAAATTCAGGCTGTTTTCAAAAGTCGAAAAGGAATCCGAGGAATTTCTCCAGGCTTTTATAAAAGCCAAGCAATGGGACACTCTTTATCAGTCTACGAAGAGACTTGCCGTCAGCCCCCTTGCAAACCTGTTCAGGGCCGCGTATTCAATAGATGACGCAGGCATTGAGGAGATAAAGGGGATGCTGAGAAGGGTTGAGGCAACGGAGTCAGCCCGCCTTGAAAGATATCTCACCTTCCTTGCCACTACCGGTTCGACCACGCCTTTCATAGGGCTTTTCGGCACAGTGTGGGGGATAATGAATTCCTTCATGGGCATCGGCAGGATAGGCGCCGCCTCTCTTGCGGTAGTCGCTCCCGGTATCGCGGAAGCCCTGATAGCCACAGCAGCCGGACTCGCCGCTGCAATACCGGCAGTTGTGGCGTACAACTATTTTCTCAGCAGAACGCGCAGGAATATAGCCAAGATTGAAGATTTTTCCGGTGAATTGATAGAGCATCTTGTGAGGAAACATGGAGAAGCGCAGACAGGCTCTTTCTGAAATCAACGTCACTCCTTTTGTAGACGTCATGCTCGTCCTTCTGATTATCTTTATGGTGACTGCCCCGCTCCTTCAGCAGGGCATTGATGTCAATCTCCCCCAGGCCAAAGGAAAGGAGATGACCCCGACCGAGAGGATCGTCATAACGGTAAAAAAGGACGGCAAGATATATCTGGACAACGCGGCAGTGCCGATGGAGTCTCTGCAGGCAAGGTTGTCCAGGGCAACCGACAGGGAGGTTTTTCTCAAGGCGGACAAAGACGTCCCCTACGGAATGGTTGTTACTGTGATGGGAGAATTGAGAGAGATCGGCATTGAAAAGCTGGGGATGGTGACTGAGCCGAAGGCTCGCATTAAATGAAGCAGCATCAGTACATCGGGAAAGAACCGAATTTTCAATTCATTATAATCGCCTCCTTTATTTTGCATTTGATCTTCATAGCAGTTGTGACCGTTCCGCTGAAGACAAAAGAAAGCGAATATAAAACTTATTTTGTCGATCTTGTCGGCCCGGCGGATGTCAGGGAAGAAAAGGCCCCCGTGACAGCAGATTCTGCAAAAGGTAAAACAGGCGCGCTAAAAGAACCTCCCCTGGCGATTACACCGCGATCAAAGGCGGACATGTCCCTTGAGGCCATTGAAAGGCTGGCAGAAAAAAAAGTTGAAAAAGAAAAAGTGACAAAAGAGATCGACAGGATCCGCGCGATAAGCTCACTTTCAAAACTGAAAAATAAAAAAGAAGAAGAGAGGGCACAGGGAATAGACGTTATCAGACAGAAAATCCAGGGAAGCGCTTCAACGGGACAGGACTTTCCGGGCGCCGCGCAATCCATAGGCGGGGACGTTTATTACGCCATTATCATCAGGAAGATAAAAAATCAATGGGTCTACCCTGAAGCGGATTCCGCGGACCTTGAAGCGATCATATCCTTTATAATGGATGAAAGCGGAAAGGTTGTCTCATATAAAATTGAACAGCCCTCCGGCAACCCGCTCTTTGACCGCTCCGCTGTAAACGCGGTATTAAAGGCAAGCCCCCTCCCGCCGCACCCTGAGGAAAATGAAATAGTCGTGAGGTTCCACAGATGATGCCAGAAGCCAGAAGGCAGAGGACAGAAGTCAGAAATCAGAAGGCAGAAGCCAGAAGCCAGAAGCCAGAACATATATCTGCTGCCAGACGAATTTTTTTATCTCTTGCCTGTGTTCTGTTTTCTGTGTTCTGTCTTCTGTCTTCTGCCTTTTCAAAGATCTACATTGACATTTCATCTCCGGCGATAAAAAAGCTGCCGATATCAGTCTCCACCAAAGGCCCTTTTGAGGCAAAAGAGATCGAGTGGATCGTCAGGAGCGACCTTGATTTCACCGGGATTTTTTCCCTTCTTGACCCTGATGTGCCCGGCGCTGAAATGACCGTGCAGTTGGAGGTTGAGTTCAAAGAGGAAAAAATGGTCACCTGCACCGTAAATGATTTGATCGAGAACAAGGAAATATTCAAGAAGCAATATATCGGCAAGAACAGCCGCGCCATAGCCCACTCCATCTCAAATGACATCTATAAGATTGTTACCGGCAACAACGGCGTCTTCAGGACAGCGATCTCCTATCTTGTCCAGTCATCAAAGGAAGGCAGGGGGCTCTACTTAATGGAATGGGACGGCGCTAACGCCGTAAGATTGATCTCAGGCGGGCTGACCACGAGCCACTCATGGTCCGGTGACGGGCAGATGCTGCTTTATTCCGCTGAGAGGGCAAACAAGTGGGCGATATATTACATGGACATGCAGGATTTCAGGGAGAAGGTGATGTTCTCCTCAAAAGGGCTTAACATTGTCGGAGGGGTCTCTCCGAAAAACGAGGTGTCCTTTTCTTCTTCCAAAGACGGAAGCTCGGAAATATATGTTGCCGGTACAGACGGCGGCAATCTCAGAAAACTCACCAGGTCTTTCGGCATAGACGTGTCTCCGGTATTTTCCCCTGACGGCTCAAAGATCGCCTTTGTATCGGACAGGGGGGGCTCTCCGCAGATATACGTTATGGATTCAAACGGCGGCTTTGTCAGGAGGATGACTTTTGAGGGTTCATACAACACTTCCCCGGCGTGGTCCCCTGACGGCAAATGGCTTGCTTACGTCGGACAAAAGGATAGCAAAAATCAACTTTTCATGATACAATCTGATTCATCGGAGCTCAGGCAATTGACTTTCGACGGGAACAACGAAACACCATCATTTTCTCCCGACGGTTTATTTTTGGCCTTTGACTCTGACAGGGACGGAAGCCGCGGCATTTATATAATGCGGATAAACGGAGGTGAGCAAAGAAGGATCACGCCCAAAAACATTAGGGCGATGTCGCCGAAATGGTCGCCTTATTTAAAATAGAAATTTATAACTAAAAGGAGGTTTACATTATGAAAAAATTAATGCTTGTCCTGTTAATGGTCCTCGCAATCGGGTGCCAGAAAAAACAGGTTGTGGCCCCTGAAGAAAAAGCAATGCTAAAAGAACCTGCAAAACAGGAAGCGCCCAAGGCTGAAGCGCCGGCAGTGAAAAAAGAGGTGGTCAAAGAAATTGTCCCGCCCAAACAGGAACAGAAAACACAGGAAGCCGCCATGCCCTCCCCGGTATCGGCGGATGTAGCAGCTATATTAAAAGATGTGCTGTTTGATTTTGATAAATACGACATCAGGGATGACGGCAGGCCGACCCTTGACGCTATCGCTTCTTATCTCAAGCAGAATGCAAAAGTCAATATTACAATTGAAGGGAACTGTGATGAAAGGGGCACTAACGAGTACAATCTCGCGCTCGGAGAAAGAAGGGCAAAATCCGCAAGAGATTATCTGTCCTCTCTCGGAGTGTCATCATCAAGGATCTCCGTTGTGACTCATGGCGAAGAGAAACCTATCTGCACTGAGCAAAATGAAACATGCTGGCAGAAAAACAGAAGGGACCACTTTGTCGCTTCAGGCAAGTAAAAACATTAATCAAAACATGCAGGGGCGCATCGCAATACGCCCCTGCAAAACATTTCATATGAATTTAAAGAATCTGCCAAAGCTTTTCTTCGGTCTGTCTTCTGTCCTCTGTCTTCTGTTTTCTTTTTTCTGTCTTCTGTCTTCTGTTTTTATTTTCACCGGATGCGCCACAACGGAAGAAGTAGGCAAAGTGAACTACGGCCTGAATGAATTAAAGTCTGAGATCCTTGATATTAAAGAAAGCTCGCAGACCCAGGCCCAACAGCAAAAGCTTGACGCATTGGAAAAAGAAGTCCGGGAGCTGCAGGCCGCGCAGGAGCTATCGGCAAAAAATGTCTCGGACCTTACCATCCAGCTCCAGTCCATAACCTCTGAATTCAGGGTGCTCACCGGACGCTTTGAAGAGTCCAGGTATCAATCCGAAAAGGTCTCAGCGGAAATGATCTCGGAGAGAACCAAGCTCGCATCGAAGATCAGGGAGCTTGAGACCGTGATCAGCGATTTAAACAAAAAGCTTGAAGAGAAAGAGACTCCCCCTCCTGCCGCAAAGAAAGAAGAAGAAAAAAAGCCTGAGGAAGTGAAGCCTGCCGAGGATGCCAAGAAAAAAGATTCAGAAGACAAGAAGGAAGAAGCAAAACCTGAAGACAAAAAAGATGCTCAAAAGGCGGACGTGAAAGACATATACATGGCGGCATATCAGGAATACAAAGACGGCAGGACCGTATCGGCAAGGGAAAAATTCGCCGCGCTGTTGAAAGATTATCCTGAAGGTGAATATTCGGACAATGCCCGTTTCTGGATAGCCGAGAGCTATTACAAAGACGGAAACTATGAAGACGCTATCCTCGCCTATGAAGAGCTTTTAAAAAAGAACCCAAAGACAACTAAAGCCCCCGGCGCGTTGCTTAAGCAGGGACTGGCTTTTTATGCATTGAAGGACGATAAGACAGGAAAGATAATCCTCGAAAAACTGATAGAGAAATTCCCCGACACCGAACAGGCCCAGGCCGCAAAAAAGAAACTCAGCAAAGGCGCTTCAAAAAAGAAGTAGCCGCATCTGGTATTTCCAATATCAATCTCGCAATCAAATTCTTAGTACTAACGGTTTCTTTTAATTCTAAGAAAGGGCTCTTTGTGATGGGAAGAGGGTGAAAAGTCCGGGATGAAGTTCTCTCTTTTGCTAACAAAGAGGCGTGCAAAGAATATTAACTCCAAGAACAAATCATTAGCACAATATTATTGTTAAATATTATTTTCTGTTTAAGCAAAGTCAATATGTCCCCTTAAGAGCAAGGGGAAAATGGCCCCTTGGGCGAGAAGCGGGTTTAGAGGAAATATAAACTTGCAAGGCGTGTTTGCCTTTTGAATTAGCTTTATGAGCTTTCATTTTCCAAGAGC